>CAUJKL010000808.1 GCA_963204995.1 Planctomycetota bacterium
TGGATCTTCGTTATCGTTCGCGCTCTGCAGAAGTTCCCGCAGCCTGTAACGCCCAGCGAGTACAGCTTGCGACACATGCTATGGGGCAAGATCGCTGCCATCTCGATGTTCATGACCGCGATCACCGGTTGGGTGTTCTACTGGCTGGCGTTCGTCGCGTGACAACAAAACGGTCGGCGATTTGTCCTACTCCGCGTTTCGCGAAAACGCCACGATGCAAGTGTCGTCCTCTTGCGGCATCCCCTTCGTGAACCGGCTGACATCGTTGAGAATTCTCCCCGTGACATCCCTCGCGTTCTTGGATATCGCCAACATCTTCCGAATTCGGTCGATGCCATATTGCGGGCCAGAGGGGCTTGGGCATTCGCTGATGCCGTCGGTGTACATGACAACGATGTCACCCGGTTCGAGCGTAATCGTCGCCTGCTGATACGTGACGCTCGAATCGATGCCGAGCGGCGGGCTGGAAATGTCCGGTGCGATCTCTTCCACTTCCCCGGTCCTGGCACGACGAAGTAAAGGCGGCATGTGTCCGGCGTTGACGACCGTTAACTCGTGTCGAATCGGATCGAGAACGCAGAGCGCAAAAGTGATAAAGAAACTGAAGGTCTGTTTCGTCAATTGCTGATTGAGCGAAGTGATTGCGTCGCTCGGAATGATGTCCGTCACAAGGCAATAACGCGTCTCGCTGCACAGTCGAGCCATGAGCAGCGCGGCCGGAACTCCGTGTCCAGCGACGTCGCCCACCGCGATCGCGAGTTGTCCGTCGGGCAACTCCGTGTACCCAAAGTAATCGCCGCCGACAGCATCGGCTGGCTTGTAATAGTCGGAGATCTGATAGCCCTCGATATTCGGATGGTCCGCAGGCAAAAAGTGCTGTTGAACTTGCCGGGCCGTCTCCATGTCGCGTTCGCGGCGATCGAATTGCAGCTGTGTTTCATGCAATCGAGCGTGGTCCACCGCCTGGCCAACAAGATTTGCGATGTTGACGAGGATGTCGAGATCGTCGGAGTTAAACTGTTGGGCAGGGTCTTGCGCGTCGAGGTGGATCATCCCAAACGCTTCGTCCGCCGCGCCGACGAGAGGAGCACATAGTACCGATCGCATTTTCAAATCCAGAACCGAATCGCTAGATTGAAACCGCTCGTCGTCTCCTGCATCGGTACTTAGCACCGCCTTGCATTCGGACATTACCGTGTTGGTGATCGTCCTGCTGATCGGAGGCGGTGCGTTCGCCTTGCTGCCGGGGTTTTTGATCGCATAGGGGCGAGGCTCCTCACCAAGCCGCTCCGACACCATGATGCACCCACGACTCGCCTCAGGGAGAATGCGGAAGATGTTCTCCAGTACATTCGGCAAGATCAGCTTCAGGTCGAGCGACACCCCCAAGCTGCGCGTGATGTCGAGCAGCGCTCGCCATCTCGGTGCGGTGTGACTGTCGTCCGTGATGCCCGCGTCGCCCAGTACGTCGACCGACGTGATGATGGTCGAGGGGCGATCGGTCTTGCTGCCTCCTTCCTCCGGAGTCAGTCGAAAAACGACCCGTACCTGGCTAATCTGCACCTCGTCCTTATCGTACAAACGTTCTGGCGACCGAATGATCTCGCCATTCAGACGCGTGCCATGTTGACTGCCGACGTCGTCGATGACGTAATGGTCGTCCTGCTTGACGAAGCGGGCGTGGCGGCGCGAAACGGTTGAGTCCTTCAGCACAACTTGGCAATCGGGATGACGCCCCAACATGGTCTCGCGGCCCTCCAGGGAGTAGGTCTCGCCTGCGTTCGCGCCGGAGATAATCTTGATGGTTGCCATGCCGACCGCTGTCGCTTAGTGAGTAATTCAACAGACTCCACGTTGTTAGACTTCCGGAGTGTCAAAGACTTCGGAAGTCTAACGTTCACACCTTACCTAGGACGTGACTGGTGCGGCGTTTTGTGTTAGCACAATTCGATTCACCGCATCGAGAATCGCCAACACGGTAGCTTCGACCGTATCCGTCGAGACTCCGCGTCCTCGGAAGCTGGTGCCATTGTACTCGACTTCGAGCGTTACTTCGCCTAAGGCGTCGTGTCCTAAGGTTGCGCTGCGAACTTGAAACTCCTTACACCGCAGTCGAATGCCGGTGATCTTCTCGGTGGCCAGAAAGGCAGCATCAATCGGGCCGTCGCCGTCCGACAGCTCTTCGGTGAACTCTTCACCACCATGCCGCAAGGTCAGGCTGACTTTTGGCTTTCGGCCGGTTCCCGAAGTCGCCTCGAACGCTACCACCGACCACAATTGCTCGGGGGCCGAATGGATCTGTTTCTCGATCAGAGCCACAATGTCGCCGTCGTAGATATCCTTTTTCTTATCGGCGAGTTCTTTGAATTCCTCGAACACCGCATGCAATTGCTCCCCGGTCAGGCGGTATCCAAGCGTGCTCGCCCGATCGGCCAACGCCGCCCGTCCGCTGTGTTTGCCGAGCACCAAATCGGTCTTCGTAAAACCGACATCCTCGGGCCGCATGATCTCGTAAGTCGTGCGTTCTTTCAACATGCCGTCCTGGTGGATACCGGCTTCGTGCGCAAACGCATTTCGACCGACGATCGCCTTGTTCCGCTGGACTTGCATGCCTGTAATCGAGGAAACCAGGCGGCTAGCAGGGACCAGACGTTGCGTGTTGATACCCGTAATGCAGCCGTAATAGTCCGCCCGCGTCCGCATCGCCATCACGACCTCTTCGAGCGAACAGTTGCCTGCCCGCTCGCCGATGCCATTGATCGTGCATTCGATCTGCCCGGCACCGTTGGTGACGGCCGCCAAACTGTTCGCGACGGCCAACCCAAGATCGTTATGACAGTGAATGCTGATCACTGCCTTGTCGATGTTCGGCACCCGATCACAGAGCATCTTGATCGTCTCGCCCATTTGTGCAGGGGTCGCGTAGCCGACGGTGTCTGGGATATTGACGGTCGTGGCCCCGGCGTCGATGGCCGCTTCGACGACCTGGCACAGGAAATCCTTCTCGGTGCGAGCGGCGTCCTCGGGCGAGAACTCGACGTTATCACAGTAGCCTGCGGCTCGCCTGACTCCGGCGACCGCTCGATTAACGATTTCTTCTCTCGTCATCTTCAGCTTGAATTCGCGGTGGATCGCGCTCGTCGCCAAGAAAACGTGGATGCGAGAAGACTCGGCGTGCTTCAATGCCTCCCAGGCGCGGTCGATGTCGCCGTCCGCACAGCGGGCCAAGCCACAGATGGTCGAGCCTCGGATCGAACGGGCTATTTCCTGGACCGCTTCAAAGTCTCCAGGCGAAGCGATCGGAAAGCCTGCCTCGATCACGTCGACTCCGAGATCAACCAGCGACTGGGCGATCTCCATCTTCTCGTTCAGGTTCATGCTCGCGCCTGGCGATTGCTCGCCATCGCGTAAAGTAGTGTCGAAGATAACGATACGTCGGTTGTCAGTCATGGATATTGCTTTCGATGGATGCTGGGTTGGTAATTCTCATGGGTCGTGGCGGCACGCCGGTCCTAGACCGGCACGAGAAGTAACAACTCAGCCCGAGATCGGCATACCATGCGACGGCGTTGAATCAGGCGGTTCATTCAGGTTTGGATCCCAACAAAAAACCCCAAGGCGATGAGCGCCTCGGGGTTCGCTTTGTGTGACAAAAGGTGGCGAGTGTCCCCTACGGCTGGCGGCGACCGAGTGATAGCAGCGGGAGTAGGTTGTAGGTCTTCATCGTTTTTTTCAAGCCTTCTAGCTCTAGTTCGCCTTTGGACGCCATTATGGCTCTAAATCTAAAACTCGCCAGTGTTTGAGTTTATCCAGCCCCTCAGCTTGGGTCAAGCTCGGAGCGTGACCGTCGCAGGGCAATCCGCACGTTGGAATCGCTCAATGGACACCAGAATCGGCATAACGTTCGCAAGTAAACGTCAGCAGCCGTTTCTGAACAGAAAATCGTGTTCGCGGGACGCGGAGTAAGTCGTATACTTGTCAACGTATCTGTGTTTTCCAAACCGGCGGACATGCATGTTGAGACGTTGTGATGGCTGGCGAATTCCTGGATCTGTCGAGCGACCCTGAACCGACGAGCACTGGCGGGGCGGCCCAAGCTCGTCGATTCCTTGGGATTCAGTTCGCTTGCTGTAGCGTGTACTCCCGCGTTTACGTCAACAAGGAAGGGACCGCCTACGTGGGAAACTGTCCTAAATGCACAAAACGCATCGAGCTGAAAATCGGGCCGGGCGGCAGCGACAGCCGCTTTTTCACTGCGTATTGAGCCATTTCGACGTTTCCCCTATGATCCGCGCTTCAGTCGGAAGCCGGTTCGCGGTTATTGAGGCTCTTTTATCACCAGGGTTCGGGGATGTTCGAGTTCGACATTCAACGATGCGCGCGGCGTTGTGCGAAGACCGAACGTGAGTTTCGGCCCGGTGAGATATTCCATTCGGTGCTCGTTTCCGAAGGTTCTGCGGTCGTCCGCTATGACTACTCGCAAGAAGCCTGGGAGCAACCGCCAGAGAACGCAGTCGGCTGGTGGAAGTGTCAAATGCCCGAGCCCAACGCCAAAAAGGTCAACTGGGCTCCCAACGATGTCATGTTACATTATTTCGAAGAACTCGAGGGCGATCCCACGCGAGCCGATGTACGCTATGTTTTGGCGCTGTTGATGGTACGGCGACGAATCGTTCGGCTCGAGGATACGGATACCGATGAAGCAGGCAACGAGCAGTTGGTGCTGTATTGCCCCAAGAACGAAACTGACTACAAGGTGATGGTGAGCGATCCGTCGCCGGAACGAGCCGCAGAGATACAAAACGAATTGAACAAGCTGCTGTACACGGACGCAGCCTGATCGAAAGCAAATGCGGCAGGAAGCCGCAGCGCGATTAGCGACTCACAGCAAGGACGCTGAATTGAATCGGACGTTTGCACTTGGCTGCTTACTCTTGACGCTGTTCGTGGCGAGCGGGGCGACGTGCCGCCGCCACACCTACGGCGTCGATCCCATGGCACCCGCAGCTTTCGTCACACCGCCAACGCTCGAAGAAATCATTTACGCAGTCAACGCGAATACGAATCGCGTTCAACAGCTGCACTCGGATAGCGCGACGCTTTCGCTGCGAGGAGTGCCGGGACTTCGAACGAGTGTGGCGCTCGAACGCGAACACCACTTCCGCCTGAAGTCCAAATCGTTTCTGGGGCCTGAACTTGACATTGGCAGCAACGATGAGCTGTTTTGGTTTTGGGCCAAGCACACGCCGGAGCCGGTGTACTTCTACGCCAGCCATCGCGATTTCGCGGCCAGCCCAGTGCGCGGAATGTTTCCGGTCGATCCACATTGGTTAATCGAAGCGATTGGCTTGGTGCAGTTGGAGCCAGGCGGAATGCACGAAGGACCGGTTCAGCGTGGCGACGGTCGCGTCGAGGTTCGCACTCGTTTGGCGAAGCCAAGTGGTGAGATGACCAGAGTCCTCGTCATCGACGAACGCTATGGATATATCCTCGAACAGCACTTGTTCGATGCCACGGGTCGCGCGGTCGCTTCGTCTCGCACGAGCGGCCACCGTTACCATGCAGCGGCTGCCGTCGCCCTGCCGCATCGGGTCGACATCGAGATGCCTGATGCCGAGCTTTCGTTCACGATCGAAGTCAATGAGTACGCGGTTAACACACTGTACGGCAGCCCCGAAGATCTTTGGGGCCTCCCACGCTTTGAAGGTTTTACGCCCGTCAATATCGCGGCACCACAATACACTCCACCGGCGAGTCCGACGACAAGCTCGCGACGCAGCTTCCCGGCGACGGAACGCCCCTCACGCTTATCTCAACAGCCTTCCTATCGAGGCTATTCGACGTCTCAATAAGTCGCGACGCGATCAAGTCGCAACCGCGCGACTCGCCAGGATTCGCACGCGGCTGAGTGACATTTCCTGGTGGACGCTTTGCAAAAACTTGGTACAGAACTTTGGGCGGCTGTTTTATAACGTGGCAGGAATTCCGCAGCAGATCGACAGGCAGCGTAGTCTCCAGACCAACCGCCGCTTCCACATTACCAGTGCGGCCCGCTCGCTGCTGGCTGCCTCTACCAGCGCATAGCCCACAACTCGGACGCGACGCTACTCCATGCTCTTGGAACATCACCCTTCCTCTCTGCCCACCCTGCGGATTTTTCGGTGTCCAGGAGGATTCCAGTCGACGACCGCAGCGGTCAATCGATCATCTCTAAACCATTGGCAAGCCAAAGCCTTCGACGCCCATGATTTGTCGACTCCTCATTCCCCAGCAACATGCTGTGTCCCTGCTTCTTCGTCCAACGAATATAGGGAGACGACGAACGGCGAAACGACGTCCGACAAGCATTCGTCGTCTCCCTATATTCGTTGGTCCAGAGCTTTCAGACACAAAGGCCGTCATTTGGAGGCTGTCCTCGCAGACAGAGCCAACTTACACTTGCTAATCAACTTCCCGCTCGTCGATCCGTCAGCCTCGTTCTCGATTCTTCAAGATGCCCGCCTCCCTCGAAGAGTTAACGATTCGCCTCGGCACTGGACTTGGTGAAGTCCCGGAGGCGACGCTGGGATGGGCAACTGGGGAGATGGGCAACTGGGGATCCAGCACTTTCTTGACCTCCCATCCTCACCGTTTTACACAGTGCTGTGTCCCCGAGCCTCTCGCTCTCCATCGGCGAGCCCGATGACAAGCTCGCGACGCAGCTTCCCGTCGACGGAACGCCCTTCGCGATTAGCTCAACAGCCTTCTTATCGAGGCTATTCGACGCCTCCACAGTCGAGCGGTGCCATCGGCCCACAAGTTCACTTCAGCGAGCCGAGGTACGAGTCGTTCCGGAAACCGCGACATGCGCGAGGTTGAAAACTGGCGGCAAGAGATCGCCCGTCTGCTTGAATTCGGCCACGACTTGCGGTTGGTCATGACGGAGATAAACTCCGCCGTGCATCCAGTGTACGAAGCAATCTCCCCGCTGCCGATAAAACAAATTCACCGTGCCGAGCATCTCACCTTCCTCGGTGAAATCAATCTCGACCGGATTATCCATCTCGCCACCGCAGTGGACTTGAATGTCGCTTCCATCCGCCTTGCACGAAAAAATGCGAGCTGCTTTGCCTTGGCTCAGGATGTGGCCACCGTCGACACGGAACTCGTGTCCATGCCGACCTTCGCACCAGTAGATCCGATCACACGGCCCGAGGAAGCAGCCATGCACATCCGCAGCGTTGCCGGTATACCCAAACTCATTGACGATCTGCTCGCGAATGTCCGCGACTCCGTCGTCGTCGGTATCTTGCAAACGCCAGATGCCACCGGACGACGCAACGTGCAGAGAACCGGCGTGCCATAATGCTCCCTGCGGAAATGTCATTTTGTCCGCGAAGATCTTACTTTTGTCGAACGAGCCGTCGCCGTCGGTGTCCTCGATCATCCGGACAAAGTTCGACAATTGCTCTTCAAGGTCCGCACGTTTCAAGTTTTCGCCCGCACTCTCGGCAATGAACAGACGTCCCCGATCGTCAAAGGTCGCTATCATCGGATGTCTTACCAGGGGTGCCGCTGCCGCGACTTCCACGACGAACCCAGTGGGCACTTGAATCGCGGGCGGAGTAAATGCGGTCTCGTCAGCAAAGGCAAGCCGTGCGACACAAGTAATCGCCAAAACCACACACAAGCAACGAGGGACGAGCGTGATCTTGAACATACCGTCTCCTTAACATGACGGTAGGCTGGGTCGCGACCCAGCCCACAAAGCCTGACGCGAATTCATCGCGTTAAGTGTTTGTCATGCACGGTCGATCGTCAAGAAGATGGCCGCGTCAACCGTGCCGAGGATCATCGCCACTGTTTCAACCGCACCCCATTCGTTTCGTTTTGCCAACCATAGCGCTTGGCGAATTCGAATGGCGCGCGGGTCTGCGGGCCGCTGACGGCCTGAACGACGAAGGCAAGTCGTTGCGGAGCGAACCGTCAGAGGCCAACAGAATGGCGACCCCAGGTTCGCCGTCTGTGGCGATTGAATTGATGTAGTTTCTTTCTGGTCCACTGCTCCGTCGTGACGAATCGGAGACAGAGTGTCGACGACAGCGCGTTTTCAGGCGGAGTCTGGGAACGAGTAGAAGCTGGATGTCCTTGGCAGCACCGGCAGCAATGGGATTACGAAACAGAACATGCTGCACCACATCACACCGTTCGCCTGGAACGACAATCTGACTGCTGAGCTTGAAGTACTTGAAGTGATCGCGGATGATGGTGTGAGCGCGATGAGATGCTTGTCACCATCGATTGGCAAGCGGACTCAGGCCATTCCAAAGAAGACGATTCCATGCTCGTTACGGTTCGATGCCCACAATCGGAGTGTCGCAAGACGTTCGAGATCGACGAAGCGAACCTCGGTCGCCGCGCGCGGTGCAGGAGTTGCGGGTCTCGTTTTATCCTGACGGGCGACGACAACACGAATGGCGACGCTCCGCAGACTGTTGATGGTACAGCAGGTGCGAACGAAGAGAGCCGCGATCGAAATCTGCAAGGCGACATTCCGGCGCAGATGGGGCGTTTCACGATCCGAAGACGTTTGGGCGTCGGTGCCTTCGGAACGGTCTACCAGGCGTTTGATCCTGTCCTGAATCGCGAGGTCGCCATCAAGGTTCCGCGGACTTCGACTTTGCAGGATGAACGTGCCCGAACGCGTTTTCTTCGCGAGCCCAAGGCAGCCGCCCAGTTGCGCCATCCCAACATCGTGCCGGTCTTTGATGCGGGCGACGACGGGGAGCATTACTACATCGCTTCTGCGTACATCCAAGGCACGACCCTTGAAGAGCTCGTTGAGTCGGGCGAGATCGACTTGCGTGTTGCCGCCGAGATCGTTCTCGCTCTTGCCGAGGCACTGCAATACGCGCATCGTTTGGGCATCGTCCACCGCGATGTGAAGCCAGCCAACGTGATGATTGACGAAAAAGGTCAGCCCCTGCTGATGGACTTCGGTTTGGCTCACATCGCGGAGTCGGAGGAGAAGCTGACGCAAGATGGAACGGTGATGGGCACTCCAGCCTACATGTCACCCGAGCAAGCGGATCGCTCGTGCGGAGAAGTTGGAGCGGCGAGTGACCAATACAGCTTGGGGGTGACCCTCTACGAGATGCTCTGCGGTGAGCGTCCGTTTAGTGGCCCACCATCAGTTGTCATTCATAACACGATCAACTTGTCACCTGATTCGCCGAGAACAAGGAACGCTCGTGTTCCGAGAGACTTGGAGACTATCTGTTTGAAGACACTGGCCAAACGGCCGGAGGACCGTTTCATCGACTGTTCTGAATTGGCCGACGAACTACGACGCTGGCTCTCGGGCGAACCAATACGGACTCGGCGGCGGAGTTCCGCAGAGAAATTGGTTCAGTGGACGCGGCGCAATCCGACCGTCGCGAGTTTAAGTCTGGCGTTTGTCCTCATTACTTTCATCTTCATGTCCGTGCTTTGGTCACAGTGGCGTGTCTCCGAACAGAAGCGACAAGAGCTTGAGCGAGCAGGCGGCACGATCCAGGCACACGAGCAACGAATCGCAGATCAACGCCGCCAAATCGCCTCCACTGATAATGAAGTCAAAAAACGCCTCGCCGAAGCGGAGCAATTGCGGAATGAGGCGAATAGCACGCAGGATGAACTCAAAAAGCTGCAAGGTGGCGTCAAAACACTTCAGGACGAACTGGATCGACAGCGAGCTGCGCAGGCGGCCGAAATAAAGAGGCTCGAAACCGACGCACAGGTGCGAGTAGAGACGCTCAAGAGTAGAACTTCTGCGATTGAAAACACACTAGCCGTGAAAGAGTATTTCGAGCTGATCGTGGAGGCCGAGCAGCAAGTCTCCGTCGGCGACTTTGACGGCGCAAATGCGAAGCTGAACTCATGCCCGCCTGACTCACGCGGGTTCGAGTGGCATCACATCCAGCAGATCATCGACCGCAGAGCGCGATCCGTTTCAGAGAATGGCTGGCTCGGCTTGGCTTATCGTCGCGACGGGAGAATCGTCGTCGTGCAGAATGATGGGAAACTGCTGCTTTGGGAACCGCTTAGCGACATGCGGACGCCGATTGCTGATATGCAGATGGGAGTGGAAGCCCATGACTTCACACCAGGGGGTGAGTTTGTCGCCGCAGTTAGCAACGGCATGAATCGGGCGAAGCCGCAACTGCCAGCCACATTGAAAGTAGTCGATACGGTGACAGGGAAACTCGTGTATGAGCGTGTGCTTGGCAAACAAGAAGCAAACAGCGGTCCATTTTTTGTCAGGCTTGCGATCAGTCCCAGCGGCAAATTTGTGTGGTTCGGTGCTCCAAACACTGACAAAGCTGAAAAGGTCGCGACGCTGCTTGTCGAAGTGGCAACGGGGAAACAATTGACCGTTCCTACCAATCTTGCATTCACATTCTTGGACGACGAGACGTTGCTTCAAACAAGTTCGCGAGGCACCATAGCAAAGAACTTCCTTTCGGGCAAGGAGAAACGATTCCCACTTGGCGTAACGCGAATTGGGAATCAAATCTGGGAAGGCAAGACCAAGCTACTATCCCGGGAACTTGAAGAGATCCGATTTGATGGACCCATACCCGCTTCCGTGCTGGGACTTTGGTTCGCTAGTTCGCCCTCTGGCGATTTTGTGGCGTCGCCGGGCGATGGGGAGATCTTAATCTGGAAGACTGGCGAGTACGACGCTCCGGTAAAATCGTTGAAGTTGAACTATTGGCAAAGTCCCCAAACAACCGGTTTCATCCTCGGGCCTGGCGGATCATCTGCGATCGTTCTCCGCAGGCCTTCGGCGGGCGGGCATTCGGCGGCTGGCAATTCCTATGGTCGAATACTCTCAACGCTATCTGTTACTCACCTGCCGGACCTAGATCACTGGAACGGTCGATTGCTGTACGAAACGGATGCGGAGAATCTCGTCGTGGCAATAAGTGAATCGGGTAAACGGATAATCACACGTTCAACGAGAAAGCTGGGTTCGTGTGCGATTCGCGATCTCACGAAAAGGGGAACGGCAACCTTCGGCTTCGAGTTGGCCAAGGGTCCGTCTGCTCGAAAAATTGCGATCTCCGACGAGGGCGAGATGATTGCCGCTGATCGGCGGAACGAACGGCTGAACGATGGGGTGAGTCTCGGCCGTTCCGTCCCGTACGAAATCAGAGCGTGTCCCGACCATGTTCTGGCTAACATAACCCTTCGAGGGCCCATTGAATGGTGCAAGTTCAGCCCGAACGGAAAGTATTTTGCTGCATGCGATGGGTTGAACTCAACTCTGTGGGACATTGCCAGTGGAGACGAAGTCAAGCTTCCAGTTCGTGATGCAGTAGCGATGGCTTTTACGAAAGACGGATCTCGGCTGGTGACGGTTAGAAAACGCGATTCGAAACGCAGTCAGCTGCAAGTATGGGACATAAAATCGGCGACCGCTATTTTGGAATTCTCTTTCGGAGGCTGGGCCAACTCGCTGGCAATTACATCTGACGATGACAAACTGTTGGTTGGTGTGAGTGAGCTTCCCACGAGCACAACCGCAACGGAGATTATGGTTTGCCACCTCGAAAACCTGCGCTCGAACCTAATCCTGAAGACAGAGGCTCAGTTTTTTGATCTGGCCGCAACGAAGGACCATATTCTCTTGGCTACCCCGAGGTGCATCCACGTGATAGGCGATCCAAGCAAAAACCCATTCGAGGACGTTGCGCCGTCGAAAACGGAGCCTGAAGCAGCAGGTGTCGGACTGTAAATCTATCCAACTGCTTATCGGCGAGCGGCGCATCGCAACTCACTTGCCGGAATTGGCGAACTGCCGCAGAACCCTGCCAAACGCGGCAACATCCGCGTATCGGTTGTGCGCGTCTTTGGCTAGAGCCATGTGGATCGCTTTGGCCAACTGGTGCGGAATGTCGTTGCGACGTTTGCAAATGTCGACCGGGGCCTTCAGTAAGACCATCGAAAACCGCTCCTGGTCGGGTACTCCGTCAAAATCGAAGATGTACTTTGCTGTCAGCAATCGGTACAAAGTCGCGGCTGCGGCATACTGATCCGCTGGCGGCTTGGCACCCCGAAAGTTTGTTATTTGTTCGGGTGCCATGAACGGAACGGTGCCTCCCACGTCGTCCAGCATCGTCAGACCACTCATCTTCGTTGATCGATAGATGCGTCCCAAACCGAAGTCAGCGAGTTGGCAAATCTCCCGCCCCTCGGCCCAGGAAACGAGCAAGTTCGAAGGTTTCACATCACGATGTACATAGCCCTTCGAATGGGCGTACTGAAGCCCGTCGATTGCCTGACACACCAAGTCAACCGCTCGTCGAATCGGCAACGGCCCTTCGCGTTTGAGCAGGCTGGAGGCGTCCATCCCGCGAACGTAGTCCATCGTAAAGAACAGCAGTTCACCGGCGCTCCCCATGTCGTGAAATGCAACGATGTTCGGATGCTGGAGGTTCTGCAGGATCGAGGCTTCGCGTAGGAACCTCTCCACTTCGCGTTCGGAGCCCTGAACGATCGGACGGATTGTCTTGATCGCGACTTCCTGTTGATCGGAAGTACGTATCGCGAGATAGACCTCTCCCATCCCGCCTTGACCGAGCTTCTTCAATATCCGGTAACCATCAATGACCAGCGGCTTAGACGTTTTGGCAGGCGTCACAACAGAGTTAGTTGCCTTCTCGCCTCCCGATAGTTGCGGCACCTCGGGGAAGCTCCCGGTCATCGCAATGTCAGGAGTGACCGGTGACTCTTCGTTTTCGTGAATGAACTTGACCTCAAAGATCGTGTTGCCGCCTTTGATTTTGTCACCGTCATGGAGATCGGCTACCTGCACCTTGTGGTCGTTGACGAGCGTGCCGTTACGACTCCCAAGGTCAACCACGCGGCACATCGGTGGATTGACCTCGATGAGGAAATGCACTCGAGAAAAATACCTGTCCTTTTGGCTAAGTCGCAAATGCGCACGATCCGACCGCCCAACAATAAAGCTGTCATGAGCATCGAAGGTGAACCTCGTGCCTTGGTGCGGTCCGGCGATGACCGAAAGAACGACCTGCATGCCAAACACTCCCATTTCCGCATTCCCTTTCGCTGAACGGTAGCGAAGTTAAGATTCAACCACGGGACGTCGAGTGAAACAAGCTGTCACCACACGTCGCCGTCAATATCGCCGAGAGGCTGTGAATTAATTGACCTGGCGTCGTGTATTTGGTGAGCGGCACGGCTCTAGCCGTCGGTTCTTGCTGGATTAGCTCACGTTTGAAGGGACGGTGGCTAGCGCCAAAACCGCTCACATCAATTTCTTCACAGCCTCGGACGCGACAACCGTGTCGAAATTGTATGGACTTCGTACGGCGGGAGATGGTGTGGCGGGGCCACCGGAATACGGAAGTACGATGACAAAATGCATGCCGACCCGGTATGAACCGTGATGCGTCACGGAAGCGAGTGATCTGTGATCGCGCCACAGTGGGCGTGACGCAACTTGCACAATAGAGTCGCGTCAATCGAACCTGCTACTTAACTTTGGCCCAAGTGTCGCGGAGCGAGACGGCTCGATTGAAGACCAGCTTGCCTGGCCGCGAATCCTTGTCCAAGCAAAAATAACCGGTTCGCTCGAACTGATAGCCGACACCAATATTCGCTTCGGCGAGACTAGGCTCCAGCTTGCAATCCGCCAGCGTTTCCAAAGAGTTCGGATTCAAGTTGCTTCGCCAGTCTGCGTCGCCGTCGACGTCATCGGGATCTTCTTTGGCGAACAGGTGATCGTACAGCCGCACTTCAGCGTTGGCGGCATGCTCGACCGAGACCCAATGAATCGTTCCTTTGACCTTGCGGCCATCCGGCGCGTTACCGCCTTTGGTTTCGGGGTCGTAGGTACAGCGCAGTTCAACGACTTCGCCCGCGTCGTCTTTGATCACTTCGGTACACTTGATGAAGTAAGCGTATCGCAGTCGCACTTCACGCCCAATACTTAAGCGGAAAAACTTCTTTGGAGCGTCGTCCATATAGTCGTCACGTTCGATGTAGATCTCGCGGCTAAAGGGCACCTTGCGTGTGCCAGCCGATTCGTCTTGCGGGTTGTTGATCGCTTCCAGTTCCTCGACTTGTCCCTCTGGATAGTTTTCAATCACCACTTTCAATGGTCGCAGCACGGCCATCACTCGCGTGGCTCGTTCGTTCAAGTCCTCGCGAAGTGCGTTCTCGAGTTGCACGATGTCGGTCACGCCATCGAACTTCGTCACACCCACTCGCCGACAGAACTCGCGCACCGCTTCGGGCGTGTAGCCGCGGCGACGCAAGCCGCTGATGGTTGGCATCCGTGGATCGTCCCAGCCGTTGACGTGCCGTTCCTTGACTAGTTCGAGCAACCGTCGCTTGCTCATCATCGTGTACGTGAGGTTCAACCGCGAGAATTCGATCTGTTGCGGATGATGAATTCCCAACTCCTTGCAGAACCAATCGTAGAGCGGTCGGTGGTTCTCAAACTCCAACGTACATATCGAGTGTGTGATTCCTTCGAGCGAATCCGATTGCCCGTGTGCGTAGTCGTACATCGGATAGATACACCACTTGTCGCCGGTACGATGATGGTGAGCCTTCAAGATGCGATACATCACGGGATCGCGTAGATTCACGTTGGAACTCGACATGTCGATCTTCGCGCGCAGCGTATGACTGCCGTCCGGAAGCTTGCCACTTCGCATTCGCTCGAACAATTCGAGGTTCTCTGCAACCGTGCGATTTCGATAAGGGCTGTCCTTGCCGGGTTCGGTCAGCGTACCGCGATATTCGCGAATCTGTTCGCCGTCCAGATCGCAGACGTACGCCTTGCCGCCCTTGATCAATTGCACGGCCCAGTCGTGCAGTTGGTCAAAATAATCCGACGCAAAGAACTCGCGGTCTTCCCAATCAAAGCCCAGCCACCGCACATCGGCCTTGATCGAATCGACGTATTCCTGTTCTTCCTTCTCCGGATTCGTGTCGTCAAATCGGAGGTTGCACTTGCCGCCGTACTTTTCGGCCAGCCCAAAGTTCAAGCAGATGCTCTTCGCGTGGCCAATGTGCAGGTAGCCGTTCGGCTCAGGCGGGAACCTCGTGTGGACGCGACCGACCCACTTCCCGGACTTCATGTCTTCATCGATGATCTGCTCGATGAAGTTGAGCGAGCGTTTCTCTTCTCGCGACTCGCCGGCCGTTGTTTCGTCGATACTGTTGGGAGGGGCGGTGTTCATGTCAGTCCGTAGGTTCTAGGTTGTGATTCCGGGCTTTGTTAAGCTAGGGAGTTCCATCGTCGACGATTGTATCGCCGAACCCCGAAAAGGGAACACCGATTCCAGGGTAAGGTGCCTGGATCACAAGGCCTGTGGCCACGCGACGAATGCAGGTTGTCGCTCATTATCATGGCATGGTGCCTAACAACGGATTGATGTTCCAGCTAATGCCCGAAGACGATTCGATGGCGACTCCGGACGAAGATCGTGAAGAAACATTGTGCGACGATTGGTCGACGCAGCGTCAAAATCTGCGCCGGGCACGCGAGCAGTTCATTCCGATTCGACGTGCTCGGCTCGTGCATTTGCTCGCCGAGGACGAGAGCCTTTCGGCCGAGGAGCGAGGCTTGTTCTTGCGCTGGTGCGAACAGCTGGCGATCGTCATGCACGCGGAGTATCACAAGCGGCTTGACGAAATGAAGAACGATTACGATCGATTTGATCCCGACGTTGCAACCTGCGGCGAGCTGGAATGTTCGGTACAGGAGCGGAATGAGACGGCGACAAGCGTACTAGCGGGTCTCATGTCAGTGCTACAAAGTGCGAACTATCAGCGGCTGTCGCGCGATGCCATTGAAGCCGCAGTCGAGGCGACCAGCGATTGGGGTGTGAATCTGAATGTCGACTTCGAAGCGTTCGAACATCTCGAAGTGTTCTCAAGAGGCGACGTTATCTCGACGCGGTCGCGGCGTTATTGGTGGACGGGTTATCGACGCGAGACGGTTGACGTTCCCGTCTATGAGCGGCTGCTGGTCTTGTTTCAGCTGCGCGACAGCAAACAACCAGAGGGTGCCGTGGACCCGCGAGCCATCTATCTCAAGCTCTTCAAAAACATTCCCAAGCAAGACATCGACATGCTGCTGCCGTGTGGAAAATTCCAAATGTCGTGGCTCGATCACGGCAAAGTCATTGTGCCAACGATGTCGGGGTTTCTATTGGCCGTTGCGAAGGGGTTCACGGCAGCGATTGGAGCTTTGATTCACGGCTTCTGGGGAGTGGTGGCGTTCTTGGGTTTCGTCGGCGGCACCGCTGGTTATGGCGTCAAGTCGTTTCTGGGTTATCTGCGCACCAAGGACAAGTATCAGCTCAATCTTACGCGGAATCTGTACTACCAAAATCTCGACAACAACGCCGGTGTGTTGTTTCGCATCTTGGACGAAGCGGAAGAGCAGGAGTGCCGAGAAGCAATCCTAGCCTACGCTCTACTACGACGCGCAGGACACGATGGTTGGACGGAAGCCGAACTCGACTGGGCGGCGGAATCGTTCCTCCAGAATGTCCTGGGTTTCGCGGTTGACTTTGAAGTGGCGGATGCATTGCGGAAGTTGGAGCGACTCGGTTGTGCCACGCCTGATGAGTTTGGCGCGTGGCGGGCGGCTTCTTTGAATGCCGCGTCCGCCCGACTTACGGAAGCGTTGCTTGCCTCACAGTCCTACAATTCCCGCCACATATCGCTCGAAGGTGACCAAGCGTAAGTATCTGACTCGCCCGCGTCGAACTCGGCGACCATTGCGTTTAGCTGGCGTTTGTGCAGTAGCTAGATTCAATACCCGAAAACGAGTCGTTCCGCTGAACCAATAAAGTTGCTAAATTCTCGTGGCCTGCTTGCGATTCTTCGTCGATGACAATCGGTAGCTATTCAATAAGCGCAGTGACTATCGTGTGTCGCTCTGTTTTCCGAAGCGTCGCTTTTGGCCAGCACTGGATTACAAAATCGGGTCGTGAGTTCAAGATGAGTAGACTTTTAGACCGCTTTTTGCGATGGATCGACGAAAGCCGCGCCGTTAATGTGGTGCATATTCTGAAGCCTCATATCGAGGGCATTACACTCGACGTTGGTTGCTGGAACGGTGATGTGGCAAGCCGTTTGCAAGTTGGCGAGATCATCGGCATCGACGTGGCAGCTCCGCCCCAACCGCAGATAGAAGTGCGGCTATTTGACGGTATCCATATCCCGTTCGAAGATCAACATTTTGATACGGTGTTGTGCTGCACCGCCTTGCATCATGCCCAGGATCAAGATGGGTTGTTGGAGGAAATGAAGCGAGTGGGAAAACGAATTGTGATCTTGGAAGATGGCTTCAACAACCTGTTCGACAAACTTTCTGTCATCCTGCTGCATGCCATTGGTTCACGATTGGCCGGATTGCCTTACCACGTGTCGGGCTTCCGGTCCGACAAGAACTGGCGGCAACTGTTTACGGACCACGAGTTGTCGATCAAGTCTGCGACGAACCACGGCGGTGTCCAGCCGCTCTGGTTGTTTCTTCGCCACCAATTGTATGTCCTGGAGGCGCGTGACGCAGATCGACCAACGCATCTGGGACGGGTGTCGTGAAACACGTCATCATCACCTCATCCGACGAAAAGTACGGCGACTTTCTCGTTGAACACTGGCTGCGTTCCTTACGCGCCAACGTGAAGCTGGACAATATCGATATTGCAGTGCTGGATTATGGCTTGAGCGACACGCAGCGCGAGCGTCTGACCTCAGCTGGCGTTTTGCTTTGTACGGCGCGTCCGGACGGTAACATCACCAACGTACGCTACCGCGATATTTCCGACTTCCTGACGCGACACGATTACGATCAGGTGTTATCCGTTGACGGCGGTGACATCATCTTTCAATCGGACATCAGCCACCTTTTCGACCAGCATAAAGACACCTTCCGAGCCGTTTGCGAAGAACGCGAGATTCCCTTTCACGATGTGCTGCTCCCTCAGACCGATATGCAACGAGAGCGTTACGAGGAGGTGTTTTCTTTTCTAAAAGGCAAACCAACAGTTAACGGCGGCGTCGTTTTGGGGTCGGCGGAGCGATTCAAGGGACTGTGGAACTTCTTCGAGCAGCAGTGCCACAACTTCGATGTATTTGGCACCGACCAGCTCGTCATGAACTACTTGTTGTACAAAACGGGCTTCACGCGACTGGACAAAAAGTACAACTTTGCAATCGTGGCGATGAAAACTCGTTTCCTCGTCGATTCAGGAGTCTTTTACGATGAGCACGGCGAAGTGATTCCGATAGTTCACAACGCTGGGATGCGTTCCCTGACTCGTTGTATCAAGAACTTCGGTTACGGCAAACAATGCAACAAACGGAAATGGTTGATACCTTTCTTGCTCCACACGCTGTTTGCCCTGATCAACACGTTTAAAACACTTCGGCACCAGTCTCAGAACTCTTGATCCGGCGGAAAATACCGTGAACCATAATTCGTGGGGTCAAACCGGCTGACTCCACGAATTCAAGACGACCACGAATTGGATTTTGGTATCACTCCATTCTCCCGCTGCTTTGTCGAGAATCCGCTGACTCCCAGAGTTCTCGGCTCCTGGATCAGGAGTTCTGAGTCTTGACCGATCTGCGAGTCCAAGATTCTCTGGGCAACGGGTTATACTCGCTGTTTTGGATACTCACTGTTTTGGCGATAACTATCGAGAACCTCGTCCTCGTTTGTCCGATTCTAAGCTCCCCGCGCAGCTAACAAGTCGTGTGGGCCGAATCTGATGAACGGTTTTTCTCGTGGCATCCAGCTCTTGCTTCGTCTGGAGTAAGGCCACGCAACATGAAGACACGCCCCAGAGGGCTGAGCAGCAACGCCGGCAATACAATTAAGTCTCCGAGCAAGGCCACCGAGAGCATCGAAAACATCAGCATTGCGAATCGGCTGATCGGAACAAACGGGCTGAGGGCAAATACGAGCAACCCCATGCCGCAAATTAGCGTGGTCTGAAACATCGCCGCTCCGCAGCGAACATAGGCGAATTCAACCGCTTCGCCGCGCGTCTTCCCTTGTTCGAGACCCCGACGAAACCACGTCAAATAGTGCAGCGTATCGTCGACCGCAATCGCCATCGCCACCGTGGCGGTCATCATCGAACCGACTTCAACCGTCACGCCCAGCCAACCCAGGATTCCAAAGACCAGCGCGGGTGGAAGCACATTAGGAATCATGGAGATGATTCCACCAGGAATACTCCGCAGCAGAATGACCATCGCTGCGGCGATGAATAGAAAGGCGGTCGCGAAACTATGAGACAGATCGAGCAGCACTTGTTGCTGCGACTTTTGCACAATGGGAATGGCCCCGGTAAAGACGACGGCCTCGACAGACGCGATCGCCGGATCCTTGGATTCGATGTAACGGCTGAACTCTCGTTTGAGCTCCTCATAGATGCGGACGTAATCAGGTCGGTTGCTGGCCCGCACTCGAGCGCTGATTCTCCACAAATCGATGCCGGGAGTTTCCCGAAGAAATCCCGAAGCGATAAAGTCAGCTCGGTGAGTGGTCAATCTGCGATTGAGAATGGCGAGCCGCGCCACACGTTCGCGACCGGGAAAAAGGGATGGAGTGAAAGAAGCCGCCGAGACCGTTCGATCGACGCCAGCAACTCTCCGGACAGCGGCCTCCGCCTGCGTCACCAGTCGCATGCGTTCCAGCATGGGATAGCCGACGAACTCGCCTTCGGCGCTTGGCAACGGCGGTTTGGGAACCTGCAAGACAATCTCTAACGGTGCGAGCGGACCGACGTGATCTTCCAACCAACGATAATCCTGGATGACTCGATTGTGCGAGGGCAGCATGTCGTGAATACTCGCCGTGGACTTGAGCCTTGTCAGCCCCCACCCGCCCGCCAACATCAGGCCGAACGCGGCCAATATTATGAAGGTGTAATGGCTGGAAATTTGGCGGTATAGCACATTCCAAATCCAGGGCTCCGTCCGCGATTCCCGCTTGTCTTGCAAACGTCGAATCCAATGTCGCGGAGGAAGCTTTTCCAACAGCGCGGGGAGTGCAAGAAACAACAAAGCAATGCCAACGCACAAAGCCAAAGCGGCAAAGGTGCCGAACTTTCTAATCGGTACGAGGGAACTTACCAACAGAGACAGCAACCCCAGCACGGTTGTGATCGTCGCCAACAGGCAAGGCAACCACCCCAATCGCACGGCTCGCACTGACGCTCCCTCGATACCACTCTCCAGGACCGCGTCACCATAGTAGTTCACCAAATGAACCGCTGTCGAAACCGTGAGAACACCGACCAAAGAAGGAGCGACTAGCAGGATGCTGTCCATCGTCGCCCCCGTGTAATAGACCAAGGCCAGCGTGAGGCAACGGTTCACTTCTGCCGCGATCATCACGAGCAGCATGAGTCGAATACTTCGAAAACAAAAGAGCGTAACCGTGGCACTGGTTAACATGCACAACCAGAGGAGACGCTTGACGGAATCGGCACTGGCCCGGTCGATCGCAACACCGTCGATCGTTGGCCCCGCCATGTGGATCGAGTCCGCCGACAGGCCGGGCACTTGATCGGCACATCGATAGATGTGATCGATCATCGAGAATCGGTGTTCCCATCCCAGCGGCGTAATATGTACGATGACGCACGAAATACGTCCGCCGTCCTTGCACTCCGGTCCGACCAGCCAGCCCTCTAACTGGGATAGCGCCCGTCGCCGACTGATCTCTGGATACTTCTCCTGAAGGTGTTTGCTAACTTCCTGCGCGGTCACAACGTCCCGGAATAGCTGCAACCCCCGTTCGCCGTCTAAATCCGCCGGTTGCCGCAACCGTTCGACGAGCGGCTTGATGCGAGGATCTTCGAACGTGCAACCCTCCCAACTGATCATCAACAAGTCGTCGCCCGGAAAGTGCTGAAAGAACCAATTCAGGTCTTTCGTTTCCTGATAGTCTGCCGGTAGCCAATCTTCGCCGCGGTTGGATTGGGTTTGCATGGCGCGCCAAGCGCCGTCGACCAGTAATCCGGTGATGCCGGCCATCAGAAACAGAATGACCCAGCCGTATCGCGCATAGATCGATTGATTCACAGCGAGACTGTCACCTTATCGCTTGTTTTTTGATAAGGGCAGTATTCTAACAAGCGGATCTGCCAAGGTCCGTCGATCCGATACTCCACGCCACGCCACTCGACACGCCGCATCAACGACGCCGATGCCAAGGCCAGCGGATAAAGGATCTGTAGAAGTGGGATCGCAAAGACGCAGCTGAAATAGAATCGCCACGACATCCAAGCGGTGGGCTCACCTCGCGCGGTGACAACTCGTCGCACCCCCGCCTCCAATCGCCACAAAAGAACTAACAGCGACGACACGTAAAGCAGTGATGCGGCGATCATCCAACCTGCGGCTGCCCAGTTCTCGGTCATCGCTGCCGCCACGCACAGGACCAGTACGACCAGCGGCAGGAATGTCGAGAACAGTCCGTGCATTGCCACTGCCTTCCACATCGGGTGATAGAGGCGTGCCGTGAGCAACTGGCGTCCGACCCAGCGAAAATAACTGCCCGCATCGCAATCTTCTCGATTGATCATTACTAGCGAAGGAACAAACACCAGACGAAGCCCTTGCTTCCGCAGGATGGAAAAGAGCATCGTGTCCTCGCAGAATGCCCGGCCCCAGGAGTCGAGCATTTCCGTATTCCGAACGACGTCCATCTTAATCGCCACCGAGCCGCCCCAAGCGATCCGGAAACAGACCATCTGAATGATGGCGAATGCGTTCCAGATATACCGCACGGTGGCTCCAACGGATGGGTGTGCAGGCATGTACCAACGGTTCCCTGTCGCCGCACCGACACCCTCTTCTCGCAGCGGCGCAACCAATTCTCGCAACCACGTCGGATGTGGCGACGTGTCGGCGTCCAACAATGCAACGACCTCGCGAGATTCTCCGATGCGGCTCATGGCGTGCAACAAACTACTGCATTTCAGACTGCAAGTTTCGCGACGATCCTCCAGAACTTCCACCGAAAGGTTTGTCGATCCCAGCCGATCGGCACAAGCTTCGACAACGCTCCTAGCCGGATCAGACTCGTGGTCGATCACCACATACACTTCGTAGTCCGGATAATCTTGCGTCAGCAGCGATTCGACACATTCGTCGAGAAAAGGATCCTTGCCGCGCAGACAGAGAATCACGGCTGCCTTGGGACAGTCCGCATCGTCCAATCGCACTGGCTTCCAATGCCTGAGCTTTCGAAGGAGCCCGACCGCCATGTAGCACTGACTGGCGTAGAAGGCGGCGAGCGTGGCGATGAGGATGATAGCGAGCTGTGTCACTTTTTACCGGCCTGATCGGTTGCGGGTGCGGGCATCGCTCCCATCCGCTGCAGATATTCTGAGTAGGTGATAAGCAGCTGTCGGTTCGCCGGTGCGCACTGAATGCCCGTGTTTTCCAAGGCCGTCGACGCAACCCGGCTGTCGAATCGCGGATGAACGGCGATGGCTTGATCATCCGACAGCACGCGCGGTCCCAGGATATCGCCCAAGAGCTTCAGTTCCGGCGAATTCATCTGATCTGCCAAGGCAAACACGCGATCCCGCCACACGTCATAAGGCACGCGTTGGATTCCGATCTCGAAGTCTTCCATCCACTCCACCAATACCGGTGCTTGAAGCGGTTCCGGATTGGTCAGGTGAAAATTCTTTCCCAGCGACTCGGGATGTAGAGAAAGTTCGGCAATCGCTTGCGACACGTAGTCCACAGGCGTCACGTCCATCTCGACATCGCGCAGCGGTGCCATGCCCAGACGCACACAGACCAGCGAAAAAGTGTGCAGCAAATCGTTCGTGTTGGCGGCACCGGTTCGGCTGTCGCCGGTTACGTGCCCCGGTCGATAAATTGCCACGGGCAGACCTCGCTCGCGGGCGATGCCGATCATCTTTTCCGAGACCCATTTCGTCTGCGAGTAGCCATGCAGCAATTCCTCGCACGGCGGCAGCGGGTCGGTCTCCGTGACAACCTGACCGCGGGTCGCATTCGTCGTGTGAACGGTAAAGGTCGACACGACGTGTGTGGGCTTGGTGTGAAGGTGACAAGCAAGTCGCAACACTTCTCGCGTGCCATATACATTCACCGCTCGCAACGATTCATACGGCAGCACCAGATTGACGTCCGCCCCGTTGTGATAGATCACGTCGATCTCCGACGCAAGTCGATCAAACTCTTCTTGCGTTAATCCGAATAGAGGCTTCGAGAAGTCGCCGATAACGACTCGCACGCGATCTTCGATTCCGGGTGGACTCAATTCGTACGCGGCGAGGTTCTCGTGAATACGCCGCAAGCCGTCGGCCTCGTCCTTCGCACGAACCAGGCACACGATTTCTGAATCCGTTCGCTCGAGCAACTCGCTGAGCAAATACGCTCCGATGAAACCGGTGGCTCCGGTCAAGAACCGCCGCGACGATCCATCCTTGCGGACCACCGGCGGTCTACTGGGAGTAATCGACGGATCGAGCTGGTACTCCATCTCGAAGTCGATGTCGTCAACGTGAGCGATGTTACGCGACTTCACGCGCCGCAACTCGGCGGCGGGCGCGGCTTCGATCACCGACTTTGTGTTCGCAGTCGCTGGAAGCAGTTGCGAAACCGAACGCGTCGGGTTCGCCACGACCTGTCGCAGAATCAGGCTGTAATCCGCGTTCAGTTGCGCGATCGTAGCCGCATCGAACAGCTCGCTGTTGTAATGCCACCAACCGAGGACTCGGCCACAGGATTCGCCCAACTCAAGTGCCAGGTCTGATTCCATGCGAGACGCGGAACCGTTTCGTTTCGCGGCTTGTTGTGATTTCGCACCGGGCGAGTTCTCGCCGACGAGAGCGTCGATGGTCTCGATCGACAGGCTGCCGAGATTCAACGCGTGCCCGCCACGACCGATTTGGAACAAGGCGTACGCGTTGTCGTCCGCCGAGCCTGACTGCGGCATGGCAAAGGCCACTTGCACGAGCGATTTCCCGGTGGTTTCGTGCTCAGCTTCCGGTCGATCAAAGTCCAAGCGATCCAAGAGCCGAGAAACGGGAACCTGCTGGTTTTCTTCACCACTCGCGAGTCGTTGGCGCGTCTCGGCGAGAAAATCGCAGAAGCTCTGCTCGCCTTCCATTCGGCTTCGCGTCGGCAGCCAATTCTCGAACTGGCCCACCGTGTCGGACAATTCCGGCTGGTTACGCCCGTCGAACCGAAAGCCGACGAGCAAATCGTTCTGGTTCGAGCGCTGATGGAGCAGCAGCGTGAACGCCGCAAACAGGGTCACTCGCAACGGCACGTTTTGCTCCGCCGACAACGCGAGCAACTGAAGCGTCAACTCGTCATCCAACTGCAGCTGGAACGACGACCCGTGATGAGTTTGCACAAGTCCCCGCGACCGGTCGCTCGGCAGATTCACTTCGAGCGGTGCGCCGTCGAGTTGCTCGACCCAGTAGTCGAGCATGCGGCCAGACGCGTCGTTCGAAAGCAGGTTGTCCTCCCACCGCGCGAAGTCCTCGTAGGATAACTCGGGAAGTTCGGCGGTTACCGTTTCGCCCAAGCATTCCGCTCGATAAGCCTCGATCAAGTCGCGGAACAAGACCGTCGTCGACCACGCGTCTGCAATGACCGGATGCGCACACAGCAAGATCACGTCGGACGCATCGTCTCGGCGAAGCAGTTCAATTCGAGCCAGGGGCCCCGAATCAAGATCAAAAGGCCGATTGATGCGTGTCGCGATGAGCTTGCTAAGAGGCTGAGCATCCGATTGCGTCGCATCCACTTCCTGAAGTTCAATTTCTCCGCCCGATCGCACTCGCTGAATCCAATCATCGTCGACCTTCGCGATGCTGGCTCGCAGCATCGCGTGCCGATCGCAAATCGACCGGCAGGCGGCGCGTAACTTGTCCGCGTCCACCTGGGGACGAACGATCGCAGCACAGGCAACATTTCCGTGTGCAGAAGCCCGACGTTGGCACTCGGACCACAACACCCGCTGCCTGATGGTAAGCGGAAATTTTTCGAGTTGGACATCCAGCGACTCCAACGGAATCAGTCCGCCACTCGCCCTGCTCGTTTCTTCACCGACCGCTTCGTCCGCGTCTGTCGATTCGACGATCAGTCCCAGCACGGTTTGCGTCAGTTCCTTCACATTCGGCCCGCTGAGCACACCGCCCATCGGAATGTTCATGCCGAGTTCCGCTTCCACGCGATTCATTAACTCGACCGCCATCAACGAGTCGAGTCCGAGATTGGTCAGCGATGTGTTGCGATCGACTTTAGCGCTGTCGATGCCGAACACGCCAGCGACTTGCTCGGTGAGGAAATCCTCCACCAACGCCACTCGCTCGCTTGGCGAAGCAGCCATTAACCGTGGCCGCAAGGAGACACTCGATCGGTTCTGTGTCGTCTCTTGGGCGACGGGTGCGTACATCGGCAGGTTGGCAACGGCCGCACTGAGCTTGCCAAGCTGCTTCCAGTCGACACGCCCGACGGCAACCAACGGCGCGGCCTTCTGAATCAACTCGCCTAAGGCTTTCACAGCCTCTTCGACATGCAAAGGCTTGAGTCCGATCTTGTCGAGGTATTCGGCCGTTTTGCGATTCCGCTCGACGAAGCCAGCTCCCAAAATCGCACCCCAGTTCAAGGTCATGCTGGGCAGACCCAGGGCATGCCGATGCAGAGCAAGTGCGTCGAGGAAGCAATTGCCCGCGCTATAGTTCGATTGCTTGGTCGCACCAAACACCGCCGAAATCGAAGAGAAACTGATGAAATGTTCCAGCGGCAAGTCTCGCGTCGCGACGTGCAGATTCCAAGCACCAACCATCTTCGGATGCAGGACGCGATTGAATCTTTCTTCATCGAGATCCGTCATGAACTCGTCGTCCAACACCATCGCACCGTGAACCACGCCTTTCAACGGCGGGCACTCGGCTTGGATCTGATCGATCACGCGCTGTACATCGTCGGGGCTTGTCACGTCGCCGCGAGCATCGACAACGCTGACACCTTCGGCTTGCAGCTTCGCGATGTCTGCGGCAGCATCCTCGCGAGGCCCGCTGCGACTCATCAGAACCAAGTGGCGTGCGCCCTGTGCCGCCATCCACTTGGCGATCTCCAGACCAAAGCCGCCGGCACCACCCGTGATCAGATAGCTCGCATCCGCTCGCAGCAAATGGCCTTCTTCGCTGCAAGGACCGATGGGAATGTTGTCTTGTTCAAACGACAAGACGTTCTTGCCTACGTGTTTGCCCTGTGCCATGTAGCGGAAGGCTTCAACAAAGTCCGTGATCGGAAACACCTTGTGCGGCAGTGGACCATACTCGCCGGAAGCAAACCGCTCGGTTAAGTCGCGATACATCCCCGCCACACACTCGGACTTCTCGGTCAAGACTTGCGCCAAATCGATGACGTAGTAGGAGATGTTTTCTTTGAGCGATGCCAAGCCCAACTTGGTGTTTCCATAGACATCGATCTTGCCGATCTCAAGGAAACGCCCGAACGGTGCGAGGACCGACAGGCTCTTCGGCACAAACTCGCCCGCCAGTGAATTGAGCACCGCATCAACACCGCGCCCGTTGGTTATCTCCATGATCTGGTCGGCAAACTCCAGCGTTCGCGAGTTCATCACGTGCGGCACGCCCATGTCCGTGAGCATCTGCCGTTTTTGCGGTGTTCCGGCGGTGGAGAAGATCTCGAGGCCAAGGCTTTGCGCGATTTGAATTGCCGCCTGTCCGACGCCGCCCGTTCCGGCATGAATCAGAATCTTCTCGCCTCGTTCCATGCGCGCCAGATGCTTGAGCGCAAAATGCGATGTGAGAAACACGGTCGGCAGAGTGGCGGACTCCTCGAAGGACATGCCAGCAGGTCGCTTGAACGTCATGCGATGATCGACCGTCAGGTGCGACCGAAACGCGTAGGGTGCCATGCCCGCCACATCGTCGCCGGGTTTCAGATCGCGAACCTCGCTGCCCACACGCTCGATGGTGCCGCAGAAATCGTCGCCGAACCACAGCAGATCGACCGGATTGCCGGGATACATTCCCAACGCTTTCATCAGGTCGCGGAAGTTAATCCCGCCAGCCCGCACCCGCACTTCGATCTCGTTGGGTCCGAGATCGCGTCTTGGAGTTTCGTTAAGTGTCAGGTTCGCGAGCGTGCCGGGCTTGCGCGTCTGTAATCGGTAGGGGAGAACGCTGCCGTCTGCTTGGACCGCATTCTGGCTTCGATCCGGCAAATCTTCCAATCGAACGCGTTGCAAACGGTTGACGTGTCGGCGATTGGCGCGGAACGCAATCTCGTGTTCGTTATCACCGATCAAGATCTCGTCGCACAGGTCATCGACTTCGAACTCTCCCCGCTGCTCATCGAGATCGATCAGCGTCCAATGATTTTCGTAAGACTCATTGTTGGCGACTCGCGAAAACCCGATCAGCGGCGATGCGGCGATGCCGGCAACGGTATCGCCTTTCGCGACGGCGTACGCGCCGCGTGTGACGAAGTGGACTCGTGGCGCGAGCGGCAGTTCCAACTTGGCAAACACGTGAGCAAGATTCAAACCGCTCAAGACGCCATTCTGCTGAGCGTGAATCAACGCATCGGGCTTCAAATTGGTGACAGCTTCGTTGTCGAGGCTCCAGCAATGCACGATCGCCTTCGCGCCGTATTCAAGAATCGTTTCGCTCTGGAAAACTTTCAGCAGTTCGTCGGTCGAACCATCGGCGAGCGTAAACTCCTTCGCACTCACTTGCCGGAACTCGGAGCCCCTGTGGAGCTGGATGACCGAATTGCCACGCTGGCTCAGCCGATCGATCAACGCGTCGGCGATTCCCTGCTCGTCGCAGAAGACGATATAAGGCGGTTCGCTGGCAGCCGCCTCGGCGTCGCTTGACTGTGGCTCGCCTTCCGTTTCATCCGTTTCGTCGATGACATCGGGCCCGAAGGCCACGAAGGCGGATTGCTCGGTCTCTTGATCGTCGGACGAACAAATGAACGATTGCACGTCGCGAAAGCCACTTTGCTTCAACAGCGTTTCCCACTGCGTCCGTTCCAGCAGGGGCGAGTCGGTGCGAAGATCCTCGTCGGTGTACCGCCACCAGCCTTTCAGGAGCCCGAACAGGTTGTCCCAGACGGGGCGGCGGCGGACCACTTCGAGAAACATCAACACGCCGCCCGGCGCGAGACACGATCGCAAGGTCGCGAGCGTCTGACCAAGATCCTGTGTCGCGTGGAGCACATTGGTGGCGAGGATCAGGTCGTAGCCATGCAGCGGAATGTTCTGTGTTTGCGGATCGCGTTCCACGTCAAACGTCTGATATTCCATACAGGCGTGCCCGGCGAATTGCTTCTTCGCCGCTGCCACGAACGCCGGTCCGATGTCGGTGAACAAGTACTCGCAGTTGTCGGCTGGCAACACCTCGAGGATGTCACGTGTCAGCGAACCGGTGCCCGCACCAACTTCCATCACGCGGATCGCGCGGCGTGGCGGCAACGATTCGGCAGCTTTCGACACAGCCACTTGGATCAAGCGATTGAAAGCCGGAAAGTCGCCGCCCTGGATATAGAAGTTCTCGAGCAACTCGTTGGAACCGCCGGGAAAGAGCAACTCTAGCGGATCGACTTGTCCCGACAACACTTCCGCCAGTCGTGGGCCAGTTGCCTGGATCAATGCGGCTTCGGACGCGAAACGCGGGAGTTCCTCCGCCAGCGCCGTTAAGCGTTCTGTGGTGTCTTCTTTGGGAAGACGCAGCACTTGCCACTCGTCGCCGGTGCGTTTCAGCAAGCCATCCGCTTCGAGCCAGCCGAGTTCCGCCTTTGCCAGCCGATGATGCTCGGCGACGATCCCAAGTTTGTCGATGAAGGCGGCGAAGTCAAAACGATCGCCGACCTTGAAATCCCAGCCGAGTTGAACGCAAGCGTTCTGAATGTATTGTTGGACGATTCGCTCCATGCGCGGAGCGAATCGTTTGTAATAGTCGACTAATTCAAACTCGTCGTAAACACTCGCCGACTGCTTTCGGACGTCGGCGACGATTTTCTTCGAAGCGGGAAATTCGCAAGAGCCCTCGACGCCGGTACCTCGCAGTCGTCGCGGCTCCCAGCGGAATTGATAGAGGCAATTCTCGACGTCGTCGCCAGCTCGCTTATGTTCGACCTTGGCCACGCGGAAGCCGAGGATGTCCGCAAATCGAACGCCTTGGTCGTCGTACACAAAGATATCGCTGACGATCGACTTGCCGTCCGCGCTGCGCCGACGGGCGTGTGCCCACAGTCGAGCCGGCAGTTCTTTCCGATAAACCTGAATCCGACGAATCGACTCGGGCAAGTAGAAGAATTCGGGAGCGGAAGCTTCCACCGAGACATCTCCCGAACCTAGCGTGGCCTGGAAGCAGGCATCGAGTACGGCGGGATGGAAGTGATACTGCCCGCTCTCGCTCGTCAAATCTTCGGGAACGACAATCTCCGCCAGCGATTCGCCTGGATTCAGCCAAATCTGCTGGATTTCCGAAAAGCAGGGACCGAAGCCGTACCCCATCGCATGCAGTTCGCCGTAGTAGGTTTCGTGCGTAACGTGGCCCGCGAGGAGGCTGCGTGTTGCCGCCAAGTTCGTGTTCGTGGGGGCCGTCGTATCGGCGGGACACAGCACCAAACGCCCGCGCGCGTTCAGCTCCCACTCCTTGTCGCCCGTCGAACTGTAGATGCCGAACGACTTGTCCGTCGGATCGAACACGACCTGCACGGTCGGGACGGCATCTTCGGAAACAAACAGGGCTCGCGTCGCTTCGAGCTCTTCGACCACGTACGGTTCGTCAGGGAAAAGTTCGCCGGCAACTGCAAAGCCGATCTCGCCGTATCCGGCCGCCGGGAAAACGATCCCGTCCCAGATGCGATGATCGTCGAGGTACGGGAACAGCCTGGGATCCAGCTCGAACTGCCACGTCGGTTTGGCAGCGGACAGCCGTTTGCCAAGCAGCGGGTGCATCGTCGGCAAGAGCCGCTCGGCCATATGTCCGATGTCGAGCCAGTACGTTTCATAATGCCAAGGATATCGCGGAAGCCGGACAAAGTTGCCGCCGCTCTGATTCAAGGCAGCCCAATCGATCTCGACCGATGCGAGATGCAAGCCAGCCAGATTCGTCAACATCTCCAGCGACTCGTCGGTGTTCCGAGCCAGCGAATGGTAGATCGCCCCTTTGCTTCCCCGTTCGGCAAAGCAGGCCGTGATCGAACTCTGCAACGCCGGATGCGGTCCGATCTCGAGGAACAATCCCTCGCCGGATTCGATCAAGCTGTCAATCGCCGGGCCAAACAGCACGGGTTGCCGAACGTTGTGCCACCAATACATGGCGTCCAATCTCTCGCCGGGATGGACTTCGCCGGTGACTGTCGAAACAAACGGAATCCGCGCAGGTTGCGGTTGAATGCCCGCTAATGCTTCCAGCAGTTCGCCCTTGATTGGTTCCATCTGGTGCGTGTGGAACGCATAGTTGACACGCAACCAGCGGACGAATCGTCCTTCCGCTTCGAGCTTTGCGGCGATGGTTTCCAGCGGTGCCGTGTCGCCCGCCAAGGTGACCAGATTGGGGCTGTTGATCGCCGCCAATTGCACCTGCGCAGCGAGATCACCGATCGCCGTGCGGGCCTCTGCTGCCGTGATACCTGCGGCCAGCATCTTGCCGTGTCCGGCGGTCGTATCCTGTAGCCGACTGCGATGATAGATGAGCTGCACCGCGTCCTCGAGCGAGAACACACCCGCACAATACGCCGCCGCAGCTTCTCCCACACTATGTCCGATGACGCGGGCAGGCTTGATGCCCCACGATTGCCAGAGTTCGGCCAAAGCGACTTGCAGCGCGAAGATCGCCGGCTGGGCGATCGCCGTTTGATTGATGTTCGACTCGGCTTCAGGTCGCGTCATCTCTTCGACGATCGACCAGCCGCTGATCTTCTGAAACAGTGCGTCGATCTTCTCGATGGTCTGACGCACGATGGGCTCGCGCTCGAGCAACTCACGCCCCATGCCCCACCACTGCGCTCCTTGCCCGGTGAAGACAAAGACGATCGGCTTCGACTTGGCGGCTCCGCGTCCGGCGACTACACCTTCGGTTACATCGCCGCCGCGCAGCCAACTGTCGAGGCGTCCCCGCAGCTCTTTGGCATCGCGACCGAGGACCACAAGTCGTTCCGAGTGATGCTCCTTGCGAGCGCCGGCCGAGTAGCAGAAGTCGGCGAGTTCGAGGGATTCGTCCTCCAACGAACTGCGATAAGCTTTCGCATAATCCCGCAACGCCACGTCGTCGCGGGCGGAAATCGGCAGCACAAACGGGCGATCCCTGTCGACTTGCTTCGGCGTTGCGGCGACTTCCCGCGCGGGCGCGGCCTGGAGTACGACGTGTGCGTTGGTGCCGCCAAACCCAAACGAATTCACGGCTGCCACAGGCGGTTTGCCGTTGGCATGAGGCAGCGGACGGAGTCGGTCCGCAACTTCCAACTTCAGCTTTTCGAAAGGGATGTTCGGGTTGGGCGTTTCGAAATTCAGGCTCGGGGGCACCATGTCCCGGTGCAGCACCAGTGCCGCCTTGATAAGACCGGCGATGCCCGATCCAGATTCCAGATGCCCGATGTTGGTTTTGACGGAACCAATCAAGCAGGTCTCGCCTTCAGCCCGCCCCTGCGCCAAGACATTGCCGAGTGCCGTCGTCTCGATCGGATCTCCCACGGGCGTTCCCGTGCCGTGCGCCTCGATGTACGCGACTTGACTTGCCGGAATGCCCGCATCGCGATAAGCGATACGCAACATCGCGGATTGACTTTCCACGCCGGGCACGGTCATGGAAGACGTGTGTCCATCCTGGTTGACGACCGCCGCACGAATGACGGCGTAAATGGGATCCCTGTTTTCGATCGCTTGTGAAAGTGGTTTGAGATAGATCAGGCCAGCACCTTCCGAGCGAACATATCCGTCAGCCCGATCGTCGAAGGCGTAGCACTTGCCCGATGGCGACAACATCGTCGCTTTGCTGAACCCGATCGACGCGTGTGGCGTGATCAGCGCGTTCACGCCTCCGGCGAGTGCCGCATCACAGTCGCCCGACCAGATCGCTTTGCAAGCCAGCGAGATTGCCACCAGGGCCGACGAGCAAGCCGTATCGACCGAAACGCTAGGCCCCTTTAGATCGAGCAGATACGAAACGCGGTTGGCAGCAATGCTTAGCGTCCCGCCGCTGTTCGTATGCACATCCGCATTCGAATAATCGGACAGCTGCAAGCTGCCGTAGTCGTTGCTGGCGATGCCGACAAAGACACCGATGTTCGCCTGTCGCAGTTTGCTGGGCGCGGTGCCGGCATCTTCGAGCGCTTCCCACGCGGCCTCCAGCAGCCAACGCTGTTGGGGATCCATGCGAGTCGCTTCGCGGGGCGAGATTCCCCAAAAGGGCGCGTCGAAGCTTTTCAGATTGTCGACAAAGCCGCCCCACTTCGAAATCATCCGTCCTGGGATGGTCGCGTCGGGATGATAAAAGCGATCGGAGTTCCAGCGATCAGCGGGCACCTCGGTGATCCCCGATCGACCCTCGATCAGCATCTTCCAAAAGGATTCAGCATCGCGTACGCCTCCGGGCAAGCGGCAGCCGATTCCCACGAGCGCCAATGGTTCTCTACTGGTCGCGTCGTTGAGATTCAGTGGTGTTTTCATCGATGATCAATCAGTGAAGTAGGCTCAAGGTAAAACCAAAATCGCGATCCCCCACGGTCGGGATTCCTCCGACATAATTGATTGTAATTGAGAGCATTGGAAGTGCTTGAGAAAACCAATTCGTACTCAGGAACCGACGATAGTTATAGCCGCGTCTGATGTTAATGGGCGGGGAGTTTTTATCTGGCGTAAGCTTCGAGTTTTGCATTTTTTTTTGGACTGCGGTGACTTGTCACCGCTTTGCTCTCCAGTGCGAAGCACTTTTTCAGCATCACCGCAACTTACATTGGATAGCGAATAGTTGGCGCCAAGTCGAAAAATACCAAAGCGGCGATGAATCGTCGCACTCCAAAAAGTGCAAACTGGAAGCTGACCCCACATTGTGGCGAAGCCGCCTTATGGAACCCAGGCTCTCATTCGCCACCTGAGTGAGATTTTCAATTCGTGAGTGCAGACTGACTAGGTTTGTGAGGTTAATCCAGCAGAATTGGGCTCTCGCCGACAACTTGCAAGTGCGGGCACGGTTACGAATCTTCGCTTTGTGTTGAGCGTAAGTTTCGCCGCTCGGATCGAAATCGGCCGAATTGGGCGATCGCGCTAGACGAACTAGCGAGTCGTACGGCCAGCCTGCGTCGTCTTGGCCTGCCGGATGACGTTGAAGTAGTAGTTCGAGTTCGCGTGAAACCGTTCCAGTGCTGCTTCATCAGCGAACAAGGCGATCGGGCCGGGCTCGTCGATGTACAACCCAAACTCACGACGACCAGGAACGAGTTGTCCTGTCTCGGCGAAGCGAACAGGATCGTAGCCCGCCATCAGCGGTGCATAGACGTGCGGATTGGCTAGGAATTGTTGTTGTTGTTCTGGACCCGCGAAGAGATAGACGCGTCCTTCGTGAACGGCTCCCCACTTCTTATCGCCCGGTGTCCAGACTCGGTTCTGCACCAATGTAACGGGGCAGTACCCTTCGAGCGAAATTTGCGGCTCGGTGGAGGTGGGCTGGGCTGGTGGAATCGATGGTTGAACCTGGCTTCCACCGTTGGGTCTTGGTTGCTGCGATGCAGTGCCTGCCGACGGATTCTGCATGGGCTGGCCATAGCTTCCTTGATTCTGGGCAGCTGGAGGCTGTGTCGCACCGCTACCTTGCTGCCAGTTGGGCCCGGCACCTGGGCTGGTTGCACCCGGCTGTGCATATACATTCGCTTGTGGCGCGGGTGACTGCTGTGCGAGGCTTGCGCCGTTTGCAGCTTGACCCGACGTAGGCTGCCCCCAGCGAGAACCCGAGGTGTTGCTATTCGCGGGTGCATCCTGTGCGTAAGGATTGGCGTAGCGAGGAGCAAGTTCTTGCTGCTGCGGTGCGGTCGGCTCCGCGAGCGGGTTCGAGTAACGATTCTGGGAGTAGATTGGGGTCGAGCTCGCGTTAGAACTTGCGGACGGAGCCGATGGCGTTTGGCCGTAGCCTCCCTGACCATAACGAGATTGTTCGACTTGCAGGGGAGAAGCTGTTCCGTACGGGCTTGTACTTACCGTTTCTTGCTGAGGTCGTGTCGCGGCTGGCGATGTATTCGGCGAGACGGGAGTATAGGCACCAACGCTGGCCCGAGCACGAATTCCGTCCAGCATCGCAATGTACTGATTCGAATCCTGCAAGCTTTGGAACCGTTGCACCTCGCGTCCCTCGGGCGTCACGATCACATCCGTCGGAACTCGCTCGATATTATAGAACTCGGCGAGTTGACGTTGCTGGTTGGCATTGATTTTGACGGGAACGTAACCTGTCGTTAACGCGCGAATGAACTCTGGCCGGCTGAACACATTGCGTTCGAGTTGCTTGCAGGGAGCGCAGTCGTCGCTCCAAAAGTGAAGCAAAACAAGCCGGTTTTGGCGTTCGGCCACTTCGCGGGCCTGGCGCAAGTCGGTGATCCAAGGAATCGCGTCTTGAGCGACAAGAGGTGCCGCCACCGCGATAAGAATAGTAAAAAGGATCATCCGATGTATTGATTGCATCCACTTCATGGTCACGATACTCGATTTGAGGTGATACAAACTTCCCCGATAGGCCGGGGCAGAGCGACTTAACCGGATATATCGGCAAGTGACAGGGCCGGTTGTAGTAAAAATGCCGGTTATGCCAAACTTTTCCGATTGCGGGAGAATCAGCCATTGCGCCGGATTTGTGGGCAGAGGCGTGCTGGCATTGGAGTCTTCGCCAAGAAAATCTTCAAGTCCGCCGGATAACCGTTGAGCAATAGGTTGACATAGTCGATTAAGTTAGTAAGATTCCGTAAGTTTTCAGCCTGTAGCTAGATACAGGTTTCGCTTGCCCGGCAACTTTTGCCTGTGGGCACTCCCGATAAGGAAAGAACAAAGCCACGCGTTGGCGTTATTTCTCGGGGGGTGAGGGACGCATCTCTACTTTGAGAGATGGACCAACTGCGACTCGCGACGATGGACGGTCCTCGCGAGACTGGTTTTACCCGCAACCTGGCAGGTCAAGCGTTGAAAGCAAACCACCCCATTAGGATCGATTCTCGATTTGGCTGTGGAGCTAGTTGGCTCGCCGGGACGAGGGTCGTGGAGTTTCTAATGTTTTCATGGGGATCTGCGGAGTTTGTGTAGGCCGCGAGATGAGCTGCTACCTGACTTCGTCACCAACTAAGCATTCCTAAAGGTTAAATGCCGCCACCTCACCTCGCTTGTAGTGGGTGGCTGGGTCAAGTCGTTTCGCAACGCGAGCTGCTTCCCGGTATGAAGGGCGTCGGTATTCTCAATTTGATAGCGGATCTTCCGCTGTTTCCAGGGTAAGTACATGGGTAAGAAGAATTTTCGTGGCCGAGGTGGTGCCGAAGGCGGTGGGCAGGGCGGAGGCCAAGGTGGAGGCCGCGGACGCGGAGGCCGAGGCCGAGGCGGTGGTGGAGGCCAAGGTGGTGGCGGCGGGCAGGGTAATGGCCAAGGGAGACGCCGACGACGGGGTGGAGGCGGAGGCGGGCAGCGTCAGGGTGGTCCCGACATTGAACCCGTCGAAGACAGTGACATTCCCTGTGAACCAGGGCAAGGGTTGCTGGAACTTCATCCGAATGGATACGGCTTCCTACGGAGCCCCGAAAACAACTACTCCCGCGAACGTAGCGATCCATTTGTTCCTGGAGCGATGATCGAGAAGTTCGGCCTGCGGCAAGGTGTCCTCATCAGCGGCATCATCCAACATGCACGCAAACAGCAAGGCCCACGACTCCGTGAGATCACCGACGTCGATGGCATCCGGCCCGATGAGTATTCGAAAGTCAAACACTTCGATTCGCTCACCGCGATTAATCCAGAGAGGTGGTATCGACTGGAAACGGAGGCCCAGCCGCTGACGACGCGTGTGATGGACTTGTTAACACCGCTCGGTCGGGGGCAACGCGCGCTGATCGTCGCGCCGCCACGAAGCGGTAAGACTATTCTGCTCCAACACATCAGTCATGGCATCTCGACGAACTATCCAGGTGTGAAGCTGATGGTATTGTTGGTCGACGAGCGACCCGAAGAAGTGACAGACATGAAGCGTAACGTCAACGGCGAAGTTATTGCGAGCAGCCTTGACCAAGACGTCGAAAGTCACGTTCGGTTGTCGCAACTGGCTGTTGAACGATGCAAGCGTCTGGCTGAAATGGGCCAAGACGTGTTTCTGTTGATGGACTCGATCACTCGCCTCGCGCGTGCTTTCAACAAATGGGTTGGCAACACGGGACGCACCATGAGCGGTGGTGTCGACATCAAAGCGATGGATATTCCGAAGAAATTGTTCGCGACGGCTCGGGCGTTTGAAGAAGGCGGTTCGCTGACTGTGGTCGGTACGGCACTGATCGATACCGGCAGTCGGATGGACGATTTGATCTTCCAGGAGTTCAAGGGAACCGGCAACATGGAGTTGGTTCTCGATCGCAAACTTGCCGATCGCCGTGTTTGGCCAGCGATCGATATTACACAGTCCGGTACGCGCCGCGAAGAGTTGCTGCACGACCCCGACACGTTGCACGCCGTCACGATGCTAAGACGGACGTTGACATCGATGCATCCGGTGGATGCGATGGAGCAGCTCGTCAAGCAACTCGGTCGCTTCAAGACAAACAAGGAGTTCATCAAGCTGATTAGCGGTGCAGGAGGCCCGATTGCTGCCGCGCGATAGGACGAGCGGAATCCTCCGATAATTCGATTCCGCCGGTCGTGCGAGTCGTTCCGACATTTTGTTGGAGCCTTTAGTCACGAGCATTGGATCGCCGATGGCAATGGATGCCCCTTCGCTCGGACGCGAAGACAGTTTGAGGCTTGGATGCCACTCCCCGCTGAATCGGAGTCCAGCCGATGTTGTCTGTCCGCTATTGTGCGCTCGCGGTTGTTTGCGCCGCAGCCTCTACAGTTCCGGCCGCCTATATTTTCGCCGAAGAGCTGCCCTTCCCTCCGCCACGCCCTTCGCTGAAGACGCTCGAACAGATTCAAGGCGCTCTTTCTAAGAAGCCTGCGGCACAATCTGGAATTGAGCAAGGCGAGCTGATCACAGAGCGCTACCCAAACGGAGCCGTGAGATTACAGCGGTACGTCATTCAGGACGCAGATCGAAATTACGTCAATCACGGTTCATGGACGATGCTGGACCCTCAGGGGCAAGTCATCGCTCAGGGCGAGTATCGCAATGGCAAGGAGCAGGGGCCGTGGATGCGAGTCATGACGGACTTCCCAGGCGTGATGGCTGGCTTCCAAGGTCCGTACATTTCGCAAGCCGAGTTCGATAATGGCGAGTTGCACGGCACTTGGACGATCATCGATGCGAAGCAGCACGTTGTTGGCTCGTGGCAGTTCTCGCGAGGAGAGCTTGATGGTCCCGCGACCACTTGGTATCCGGGCGGACGGCAACGACGCGAGATGACGTTTTCACGAGGTATTCCGGACGGCGAGTCGACCGCCTGGAAGCCGAATGGTCAGATCGCGGCTCGCGAGTTCTACCGTGATGGCAAGCAGCTTATTCCGGTGGTCACGTGGCACAACCAACAACAAAAGGAATCGGAAGGTTGGATGGTTCGGTCCAACTTCACCATCAACGCCAAAGTTGATTGGTGGAACGGCAAGATCGAAATTACGCGATCGGAAACCGAAGGGACGGACGTAAAAACGGGTAAGTGGACCGAATGGTACGCCAACGGGACGGTCAAGTTTGAAGGAATGTTCGAGGAAGGAGTCGCCGTCGATCAGCACGTCTGGTGGCACCCCAATGGCCAGAAGATGCTCGCCGGGACATACGATTCGGGGATGCAAGAAGGGCGTTGGACCGAGTGGCACGCGACCGGCATGAAGCAAGTCGAAGGCGACTATCTCGCCGGCAGGAAGACGGGAACGTGGACGACATGGGCCGAGGACGGACTTGTCGCCGACGTTCAACATATCGCGCCGGATACCGGCAGCGGTCGACGCAGTGAGTCAGGCATCGCGATCAGCAAGGAACTCGATGACGCGCCTCATAACGTGTCCCATCTACTCGCTCCCTAACTCCCGCCAGTCGACAAAGCGTAGCTGAAGTCGCGTGATGTCGTTAGACTGTTGGAGCCAGAACTCTTACGAGTTTCCGCTAACAGACAACCGAAAGGAGCACGCTATGCGACATCGACTTACCGCTCTACTACTCACCTTCCTCAGCTGCTGTATCGTAAACGGACTCAACGCCAAAGAACTCGCCGGTACTCGCCCAAACATCATCCTCGTGATGACCGACGACCAAGGAATGGGTGACCTTTCCTGCCTGGGCAATGAAGTATTGCGCACGCCTAACATCGATCGCTTTTACACGCAGTCGACTCGCTTCACGGAGTTTCACGTCAGCCCAACCTGCTCACCGACTCGTTCCGCCATGATGAGCGGACGGCACGAGTTTCGAAATGGCGTCACCCACACGATCAAAGAACGCGAGCGAATGGCGCTCAGCACCACGACCTTTCCGCAGTTGCTGCAGAAAGCGGGCTACAAAACCGGCATCTTCGGCAAGTGGCATCTTGGTGACGAAGACGACCATCAGCCCTATAACCGCGGCTTCAGCGAAGTCTTTATTCACGGTGCCGGTGGTATCGGTCAGTCTTATGAAGGCAGCTGTGCTGACTTTCCACCGAATCTGAAGAACAAGTATTTCGACATCGTGGCTTTGCACAACGACACGATCAAGCAGACCAAAGGGTTCTGCACCGACGTTTTCTTTCAAGCCGCTCTGGGTTGGATCAAACAGCAACACGAAGCCAAGCAACCCTTCTTTGCCTACATTCCGACGAACGCCCCGCACGGTCCGATGATCGCTCCTGAGAAGTACAAAAAGCGATTTCTCGATCTCGGATATGACGAAGATACGGCCGGGCGTTACGGGATGATCGAGAACATCGATGACAATTTTGGTCGGTTGGTGCAGAAGCTCGACGAGTGGAACGCTTGGGATAACACGTTGGTGATCTTCATGACCGACAATGGTCAGGCCGGATCGCGCGGGCGGCTGAACGGCAAGCCGGTGAAGCTGCATACGGCCGGATTCAAGACAGGGAAAGGCTCGCCGTACGAAGGCGGCACGCACGTGCCAGCCTTTTGGCGTTGGAAGGGTGTACTCGGTGAGGGAGTCGACATTTCGGCTCTGACCGCTCACATCGATCTGTTCAAAACTTTTTGCCAACTGACGGGTGCAGAAATCCCCAGCGACATCCAAAAGATCGACGGTCGTTCGCTGTTGCCGCTGCTCGAGAACCCGAAATCGCCGTGGCCGGATCGCGAACTATTTGTGCATACCGGACGTTGGGAAAAAGGTGCCGATCCCAACGACAGTAAGTTCAAGAGCTGTGCCGTGCGAACGCAGCGCTGGCGATTCGTCAACAACAAAGAGTTGTACGATATTCCTGCGGACCCCTACGAGACGACTGACGTGTCGGCCGATCATCCCGAAGTAATCGCGCAGCTTCGCAAAGCTTACGATGCCTGGTGGGCTGAGACCGTTCCTTTGATGGTCAACGAAGACGCACCTTACGCTCCCCATCAGCCTCAAGCCGTCCGCTATGAGAAACAGCTGGCGGAACGCGGTATCCCGAACTGGGTTCCACCGGCGCTGTGACCCGATCGCGAGGCGATCTACGAGCGATATCTTCAACGCGAGAACTAGCGTCGCTAGCCAGTGGCCTTCCCAGCTCCATGCCGTTGGCACTGGCCGGTAACAATTCGAGATACCAAAATTCTCTATGCGTCCCTATTTAATCACCGTCGTGTTACTGTCATGCAGTAACGTGTTCATGACGTTCGCGTGGTACGGTCACTTGAAAAACATGTCGTCCAAACCCTGGCTGATTGCCGCGCTTGTCAGCTGGGGGATCGCCCTCTTTGAATACTTGATCCAAGTGCCCGCCAATCGCATCGGTCATCAAGTCATGACGCTGGGGCAACTCAAGATTCTTCAAGAGGTCATCACGCTGTCGGTGTTCGTGCCGTTTTCCATCCTGTACATGAAAGAGAAGATCACGCTGGACTACATATGGGCAGGGATCTGCTTGCTGGGTGCCGCGTTCTTTATCTTTCGCAGGCATCTCACCGGAGCCTAATCGTTAGCCAGCGGGTCGCCCGCCGCGACTTGTTCGCGTCGAAGAGTCTCACGAAGCTGATCGAAGATATCAGCCTTCGTTGGGTCGGCCGATAGATCCTGTAACTCGTTCGGATCTTTCCCGAGATCGAACAGCTGCCAGCGATCGATGGCTGGATAGTGAATCAACTTCCAGCGCGAATCGCGAATCATTCGCTGCTTGTCGCGAAAGTAGCAAAAGACGTGATCGTGCGACTTGTCGGCTTGGCCAGTGACAACTTTCGCGAAACTCTGGCCTTCAACGCTCTGCGGAACTTCGATCCCGACAAGTTCGCACGTCGTGGGATAGAGTTCACGCAGATAGACTTGAGCATCACGAACCTGCCCCTGCGGGATGTTTGGGCCAGCGATGATGAGCGGTACGTTGATCGTGTGCTCATACATATTCTGCTTGCCGCGCAGTCCGTGGCTGCCGACGCCCAGCCCGTGATCACTCGAAAATATAATGATCGTGTTGTCGAGTTGATTTGTCGCGCGCAGAGCCTCGACGATCCGTCCGACTTGCTGATCCATGTCCGAGATCACGGCATAGTAAACGGCCAACAACTCGCGAATCATCTGCGGCGTGCGGGGCCAAGGCAGCAGCTGTTCGTCGCGTCCATCGAAGTTGCCGTGATCGAAAGGGTGTTCCGGCAAGAAGTTCGCGGGCAGCGGGAGCTTGTTGGCTGCGTATTTCGTCTCGAAGTTCGGCGGGAAGAAGAGTGGATCGTGCGGCGCGGTGAAGGCAACTTGCAGAAAGAACGGTTCGACTGGCTTGCGGCGAATGAGTTCGATGGCCACGTCCGCGAATTTGCTGCTGATATCCGGTGTCAGGCCGACCCCGCGTTCGGGAAAGAGAGTGCCCTCGTCGTCCTGGAAGATCCAGCCGGTGTACCCTGTGACGGGCGTCCCTTTCCAGTCGACTTGCTCCTTCCACCATTTGCCGCCTCCGCCCGTGAACAGTCCTCGCGTCTGTTCAAAGCCGCGTTGAATCGGTTTGCCGTCATTATGCCACTTGCCGACATACCAAGAGTGATAGCCCGCGTCTGTCATCGCTTGAGGCCAGAGTTTTAAGGTTGGATCGATTTGTTTCCCAAAGTCCACGACACCGTTGCGAAAACCGCTACAACCCGACAGGATCTCGGCTCGGCTCGGCGTGCAAATTGGGTTGGCACAGACTGCTCGCGTGAATGCCACACCGCGTCGCGCGAGAGCGTCGAGATTCGGTGTGTCGATGCTGGCGTTTCCCAAGGCGTGAATCGTGTCGGGACGTTGGTCGTCCGTCAACAGGAACAGGACATTGGGGCGAGCGTTCTCGGCAAACGCGAAGCTCGTCCGGCTGATGCAGGCAAACAACGTCGCACCAACGAGAAAGACAATTCCGAGACGGTCAAAGCGGATTGTTTTGGGCATGGCTGATCGCAAGCGGTAGAAGTTCAGAAGTGTACCTCTGCATTATGTCTACCAAAACGTCCCAGCTCAACGCTGGTAGCCCGGCAGACTCAATAGAGGGTTTTCGACGATTCTTGCTTGACCGTACGATGTCGGTGCAGCGCTGGGTTGCGCTGCGAGCGGAACCTGTGTGACATGCTCGTGGGCATCGAACTCGGCCCAAATCGGCAAATGGTCCGAGACTTCAATGGCCTGCTCCATCGTCAAGCCAAACTCCTGCTGCAAACTCACGATGCCCGCGACTCCCGTGAATTCGGTCGTCGCCAGACGATCAAACACGATGTTGTCGTACGACTGAGTACCGCGTGTGTTCGTCGGTTCGCCATGCACCGTATACGCGATGTTGGGTAGTCGTCCGAGCCGCCCGAGTTTCTGATAGCTGACATTCAAATCACCCAACAGGATCACGTCGTCCTCTTGCCAGTCGTTTCTCTGCAGCGAGACAAACACATCCGCTAACGCGTCGAGTTCCGTATCGGTCTCGTCGGGGTCGGTATGTATGTTCGCCAAGATGAAGGAGAAGCCAGGCTGCGTGGAAGCCGAACGAACTTGGAATCGGGCAATCGTCGGCTCGCGATGCAGGTAGTCTTGCGGATCGGGCACAGTGAAGATCGATTGCGGATCGACATCGACACGAGACGAATCGTAGATGAACACATACTGCTCCTTGCTGATGGTACGTCCCAGTCGCGGCCCAACGACGGAGCGATAGCTGCCCCCTTCAGCATTGATGAGCGTCAAAAATCCTTCGATGACCGACTCTTGCATCGTCCGTAGTTCTTGAATCGCGATAATGTCAAACTGGCGGACGACACTTGCCAAAACGCGCATCACCTCCGGCTTGTTTGCCTTCGTTTCGCCAAAGACTTGAATGTTGAAGCTGGCGATTCGAATCGTCGAACGTGCGTTTCCGCGAGCCGGTGCCACAACACCGGCCTGACTGGGCGGAGCGGGGCTTGTAGGCTGTGATGGAGCGACGGGCGACGACCAGCGATCTAACGCCAGGCTCTCAGGAATTCCCTCGCGAATCGTCTCGGTGACGCGATCCGGGATACGATCCCGCACCTCGTTCGCCAACTCCTTGGCCGCATGGCCTACGTCCGCCGCTCGCTCGCGGTTGATGGAGAATGTGGGCCAGCCATTGGACCAGTCGAGCGTCAGCACTCCGACGGAGAACAGCGCGATCGCGAGCAAAAACGCCAGCTTGGAGACAAGTCGCGTTCCAAGAATCCACCGCAGCGGCCAAGGCAATCCGCGACTGGCAAAGCCTACGACGATCTGCGCGGGAGATATACTTCGGAATAGTTTCCTTCTGAACAGAGCCATCCTTGGCCTCGGATGAACCGATGGAATCGAGACGCGCGCAACGGTGCGAAGGGCTTGTAGCAAAGGTGTCAAGTTGCCACAAGCTCAACAAAAAAATACCGAATCGCGGACTCGCGATTCGGTACGTTTGTTGCCGCAGCGTAGAGCAATTGTCCTCAATTGCTCCAGGAACAGTCAATTGTCCTCAATTGCTCCAGGAACAGTTGAGACAACTGTTCTACAAATCCGTCAGTCCAACACCGGGGGCAATTACAACTGCTTGAGCTTCACATTGCGAAACTGAACCGGATCGCTATGCCCAGCGAATCCGAAGTGCCCGGATGGATTGTCCTTTCCAGCATGCGGACGATCCCCCATGAACTGAGTCACCTGTCCGAGATCCGTATCCAGAATCAGCGTCCCGTTCAGCTCGACCTTGATCGTCGAACCCTTCACGGTGACTTCCTGTACATTCCACTCGCCAGCCGGTCGAAGGTAACCGCGATAAGCCGGAACCATTCCGTACGCGGACCCATGATACTGTCGTGGGTCGAGCTTGGCATATTTCTCCGCATCGTTATCCAGTACCTGCAACTCGCACATGCCGACGTAAGCTGTATCGCCTTCGCCAGGATATCGGAGCGCCAAACCGTTATTGCCGCCTTCGGGTACTTGAAACTCAAGTCGAACGGCGAAGTCCGTGTACTCTTCTGCCGTATAAATCGTGCCGCCCTTGCCAGCTTTGCATTTGATGTTGCCATCGATGACGTCGTAGTTCTCGACGGGACCGCTCCAGCCTGCAAAATCTTTTCCATTGAAGATCGACTCATATCCTTCCGCATGCTTCGTCGCCAGTAGCTCGTTGGCTTCGTCGATTGGAATCTCGCGAACAAAAATGTTGGCCCAGCGAATTTCGCCACCGTGCGTCTGCAACTGAATCGGGCCATCACGGAAGAGTGGGTTTGCCTTGTTGAGCGAACCGGATGCCTCCTTGGCGAATTCGTCGGGCTTTTGCTTTCTCCAATAGTTCTCCATGCGTGCGTGATCGACAACGAGCTGGTCGTTCAGATAGACCGTAGTGCGTTCACCGACTTGGAGAATACGAAAGCGATTCCACTCGCCAAACGGCTTATCCGCCAGAACGGCAGGATCCTTTCCGGCTGATCCGGCGCTGTTATTCCACAAACCTCCCGACCCCTTGTCCGCACCGATGTTCCACTTTCCGCCGGCCTCCGTATAGTCCCAAATCTGAATTTGAGGTGTCGCCCGAAGGTAGATACCGCTGTCTGCCTGAGCGACTGTTTTGTAGTCGATTCGCAGCTCGATATCCCCGTAGCTCTCATCCGTGGTCAAATAGACACCGTGACCGTCGTTGACTAACTCGCCGTTCTCAACGCTCCAGTGCTGCTTTACATCTTCCAAGTCAGCAGCGCGTTTCGTGGCACGCTCTTCGTCCGTCATGGCCGCCAAGACACGAGGATCGAAATGTCCCATGCCATGCCATCCGGCAAGGTCTTGACCATTGAATAAAGCCTTGAATCCCTCGGGCGGAATGTTCTCTTCGGCGTTTACGGCAGCACCGATCGCCAAGCAAACAAACATCGTAATCCAACTTGTATTCCGTTTCGCTAACATCCGTCATTCCTCGAATGGTGAAGATCATCTAACAACAGGAGACGTTAGCGTATTCTCCACCGCTACCAAACGCAACATAGCGACATCCGGTGACTTACCACCAGCCGACTCCAAGGAGTATCAGGAACACAAAAATGACAATCACAACAATCGTCAACATCACGTGCAACATGCCGATAATTTGTCCTGCTTGAGTAATTCCTGTGCCGCTGGCATCCATTCTTCCCGAACGCATTTCGCGCAGGTCGGCACTCCCCATCACCCACGCGCAAATCCCGAAAATCGGGCAGAATGCGGCCCAACTGATGATCCCCAAGGCAAGTATCAGCCCACCGCGGTGCCCTGCGATATAGCGTTCGACATTGCGTGGCGCAGCGACCTGCGGAGTCTTGGGCGCTTCGGTCAGGCCAGGAAAGACAATGTCGGCGTGTACCCAATTCGTGTTCGTGTCAGAAGACAGCATGCAGTCAGCACTAACCCGGCCTTCCGCAACCCAGCTATCCAACTCCGCCTTGCCGACCGGCCCGTACGTTTGCCCTTCGGGCGTCCTCATTCTCCACTGCGCTCGGTCATGAGGTTCTGGCGAAACTCCCGGTTTTGCCACGAATCCGGTCGCCCGTGCAACCGTCGCGGGGACGGTGTAAATCTCGTTGCAGAGCGGGCAACGAGCCTGCTTACCTGCATGTTCTTCTCCAACTTGAAGCTTCCTGCCACACCCAGGGCACGCTGTCTCGATCGGCATAGACTTGCTCGCGGCTAGATTCTCAGGAATTGACGTATCGTGAAGTGGAGAGAGACGACTGCGGAAGTTTACTCGACCGCGAATCACCCATCAACGAACACCTGTACAAAACCAACGCTTCTTCGCCGCCCAAGCGCGAACCTTCCCAGAAATCCTGTCACGGTCTAGAATGCGAAGTTTTGTATGACTCGATAGAAGCCATTGAAGGGCAAGGAGACTGGATTGTTACGCACTCATACCTGCGGCGAATTACGGTTGGACCACGTCGATACGGAAGTCACCTTATGCGGATGGGTGGATGGCTATCGAGATCATGGCGGCGGCATCTTCATTGACCTGCGCGATCGTTACGGCTTGACGCAGGTGTGCTTCGGGCCGCCGGATAGCAGCAACGAACTCATCGAGCGCGCGAAGAAGTTACGCGCGGAAGACGTCATTCGGGTTACCGGATCGGTCCAGCCTCGTCCAGCAAACCAAGACAATCCGAAACTCGCGACAGGACAGATCGAGTTACGTGCGACGGCGTTAGAGATCTTGAACAAGTCGAAGGTGCCTCCATTTACGCCGGGCCAGTCGTCTCCACCGGGCGAGGACTTGCGACTGAAACACCGCTACCTCGACCTTCGCCGAGAATCCATGCAGAAGACGTTGCTACTTCGTAGTCGGATCATCAAGACGATGCGTGACTATTTCGAGGAGAACGACTTCATCGACGTCGAAACTCCGATCCTCGGACGCAGCACGCCCGAAGGAGCTCGTGATTATTTGGTTCCCAGCCGCGTTCATCACAACGCTTTCTACGCGTTACCGCAATCGCCGCAACTTTACAAACAGATCCTGATGGTCGCCGGATTGGATCGCTATGTGCAAGTTGCCCGCTGCTTTCGTGACGAGGATTTGCGGGCGGATCGACAGCCCGAGTTTACGCAGCTCGATATGGAGATGTCATTTGTCGATGCGGACGACATTATCGGCATGATCGACGGCCTGATGGTGCGACTGGCGAAAGACTTGCTCGGAATCGATTTGCAACTGCCATTGCCGCGTATGACCTATGACGAAGCCATGGAACGATTCGGACACGATGCTCCGGACTTGCGGTTTGGCATGGAGATTGTGAACTGTACGGACTTGGCGGCCGAAGCCGAGTTCCGCGTCTTCAAAGAACCGGCGACGACGGGCGGAGTCGTGCGCGGCATTAATGCGAAGGGTGCCGCTGCAAAGTATTCGCGGCGGCAACTTGACGAGTTGACCGATTACATTAAGCATGACTTCGGAGCGAAGGGGCTCGCCTGGTTCCGGATGGAAGAAGACCGCTCGCTGTGGTCTCCTATCGCAAAGAACTTTGACGAGGCCTTGCTGAAGAAGTTCGCCGAGCGCATGGGAGCCGAACCTGGCGACCTCATGCTCTTTATTGCGGATTCTTGGGACGAGTCGTGCAAAGCGTTGTACGGTCTGCGCAAGCGTCTGGGAGCGGAGCTCAAGTTATACGATCCCAAGCAAATGCACTTTTCGTGGATCGTCGAGTTTCCGATGTTCGAGCATGACGCCGAAGAAGATCGCTGGGTCGCGATGCATCACCCGTTTACGGCACCGCGCGACCAGGATCTCGCCATGCTGGAATCCGACCCCAAGAAATGCCGGGCAAAGGCCTACGACTTGGTGATTAACGGCTCGGAAGCCGGCGGCGGCACCGTCCGAATTCACAGTTCGACAACGCAGCAGATCGTTTTCAACTTGCTCGGCATCGATGAAGAAACGGCGAAAGAACGCTTCGGGTTCTTGCTCGACGCACTTCAGTACGGTGCTCCGCCTCACGCGGGCATTGCCCTGGGAATCGATCGCGTCGTCATGCTATTTGGCGGTCTGGAGAGTATTCGAGACTGTATCGCGTTCCCCAAGACTCAAAAAGCAACCGATCTGATGACCGCAGCTCCTGGCGAAGTCGATCGAAAGCAACTGGGCGAATTGAACATCCGCGTCGTGCCGCTGAGCGAAAAATAAAGTCGGTTGCGGAACCGTTACACGTCTGGCGAAACGCGAGTCAACGGACCTGCGTACCAGAGCGTTACCAGGTTAACTCGCCAACTAGCGGCGATCTTTGGTAGTCAACCCTATTCTCCAGCCGCGTCATCGAATAGCGAGTCCAGCAAGTCAGAGTCGATTGCGAAATCTTCGAGTGCGCGGTGGAACGCATCGGCGTTCCGCACGGTCGGCGATCTTCGATTGTCAATCGCCGTGCCGGTAAACTGGGCCGCAGATTGTATCCTGTTGCACAGACCTTCGTAGCAAGACGCATGGCTGCGATCCGACGCACGCAGTTCGCGTCCGTTTGGACTCTGGTTTAGTTCCGAACTGACCGCTAGTAACGCAACGTCGTTGATCATCGCTGGCGGCATCGGCGCGTCGCGGAGAGCGGCGGGAGTGGCGGCGGCAACCAGGCCGAATTCACCTTCCGCATTGAGGCTCGGATTCTGTACCAGGTTCAAGAAGTTGATCACCTGCAACACGTCAATTGGCGATATTTCGGAATCGCCGCTGACGTCTAAAAACCGGAACACGGCCGGATCGGGCAATTCTTCACCGGCGGGGTTCGGCGACTGATTGTTCAAGTCATTGATATAATTGATGACCTGCAATGCATCCACCGGACTCACGGTCCCATCCGCGTTGACGTCTTCCCGGAGGAGCGGGTTCTGCCGCACTGGAAACAGCGATTCTCCGGACGGCTTAAGAAGTGAAATATTCAGCGACGGTGGCGGAGGAACCACCGTCAATCCCCCCGTGCCATTCACGACGGCTTCGAAGATATTGCTGACCTTCGGAGTCGGGAGAACTTCAAACGACTGGACGAAAACCGTCTGTCCGATGAATGCTCCCAAATCCGGAATCAATCCAATCACTTGGCCGTCGATCACCGCGCCGACACTGGAAAACATCGGAACGATGCCAAGTGTGATGCCGAACTGCGATAACTCGAATGGTGCCGCATTCAAACCGAAAGCGAACCCGACTAAAGCGCCGGTGGGCGTGTGACCAATGCTGCTCACCACTTGCATGCCATCGCTCTGTATCTTCGCGACCGACACGACCATTTCGTGAACGCTCCAACTGTCACTCGCGTTCGAAGTCAGTCCGTTACCGGCAGAGTCTTGGACACCGGACCCTGCCGCGCCCAGTGTCAATGTGTAGTCTCCCAACGCGTCGGTCAATGTGGATAGGTCCAGAGTGTAGCTGGCACCGGATCCGGTCACCGACGCGCCGGCCAAACTGATCGGGGCACCGTCACGGGTCAGTGTAAAGCCAGCGACGGTGAGACCGGTGACTGCTTCATCGAAAGTGATCGACACGGCGTTCGGAACGGTCGTCCGCGCTTTCGGTGATACATCGACGATATCCGCCGTGGGATTCAACGTATCGATCGTCACCGTGTCCGAACCACCGGCTCCCAAGTTGCCGGCCGCATCCGTATAGCTTCCGGCCGCCACGGTCACCGTGCCAGGACCGTCCAGATTGTCGTTGG
>CAUJKL010000809.1 GCA_963204995.1 Planctomycetota bacterium
GTGCGGCGACGGTTTGGCATGGCCCGGCAAGCTGCGGTGGGGTGCGGGAAACTGACTCTTGAGTCGCCCCGTATAGACATCGAACCAATACAAATAGTCGCCACTGGCGATCAAATGGTCGTCGCCGACGCCGAGTAGATGGATCGCGTCGGCGGCCTGCTCGCGTATTGAGGCCCAGACGAAAATCCCAGTATTCGCGTCCAAGGCGAAGAGTTGGTCACAGTCCAGCGGAGCTACGATCACTAAATCGCGATACAACAGGCACGGTGTGAGGTCTCGAAACAGATGCTGTGTGTTGCGATCCGGATTCTTGTTTTGGAAATCGACTCGCGGATACTCGGTGAGCCATTTGATGGTGCCATCGCTGCAGGATAACGCGGCGACAACTCCGAGATTTGTATTGCAGTACAGCATCTGTTCTTGCAGTGTCAGCAGCGTGTGCGTCAGTTCGAATGGCCGCTGGGAACCGACGGGCTCGGCACCGACCAGCATTCGCCGCCAACGAAGCCGCGCGGTGCGGGCGTCGAAACAAGCGACATAGCTCTCGGTGCGCACCGAGCTTCGATGCCGAAGGACGATGTACAACGACTGGCCATCCGAGATGGGAACGCCGTCAAACGCCCACTCGGCATCCCACTGAGGTCCTTCGAGTTTGAGCTCGACGACGAGTCGGCCTTCCGATGCCAGATCAAGTCCGACGATTCTGGCGGGTGCTTCTCGTTCTTGTCGCAGATCGACATCGGTCCCGGTCGGTAGCGAGCCTACACGAGCGTAGACCGTGTTGCCATACGAAGCGAGCGGAAATCGCGGCACGCCCACGCTTCGCTTTATTCCCGGTGCCGCGATGGTGCCGACGGTGAACTCCTTGTCACCAAACACGACACTTCCATCCTTAACTCGACGAGCTGTAATATCCGACTGGAAGGGACCAGCCTGCACGACCACGGTGTTGCCGATCACGATTGGATAGTAACTCAGCAGACCAGCGAGAGGCTCTGCGACACGAGAACCTTCGCTACCGAGCAGTTCGCCTTCGCCGGAGTGTGTCGGGAGCTTTAGTCGCCAACGCGGTGATGCGGCGATTTCGAAGTCAGACCCTGCTACCTTCTGACGCTCGATGCTGCCAGCGAAAATTGGCCAATCGTCTTCGCCCCGCACCGCTGGCCATTGTTGACTTTCGTCTAATAGATTTCCTAGCAAGTCGACATACTTCCCGCCGCGGCCAGCCATCTCGCCCGTGGCGTCTGGAAAGAGCCGCCGTATCAATTCAATCTCGGCGCGGGCTCGTGCGACGTTCCCTTCCAGGATCGAGACGAGCGCCAGACGAGCGTTTACTTTAGCGAGATCAAGATCGGAATCACGATAAGCCAGCCAACTCGTCTCAGCGTTACCACTTTGCAACAGCGGCAGCGTCTGATTCCAATCGTCGTCTGTCGTGAGATGCCTGGTGATCAACCACCGCGGCTGGCCGCCAAACTCGCTGAACTTGGGATCTTCGTGTGCGGGGAAACGCAATAACGGACTGATTTGCTCCCAGTAGCCACGCGCTGTGGTCCAATCGCCGCGTTCCAACGCGATCTCGCCGAGTTGCATCAAGGCTTCATCGGTGTAGCTGCTCGCGAAGTACTTTGTCACTAGATCTTGCAGCACGGCTTCGTCACTCGGTTCGCGAGCCGATTCGAACAGCCGCGATGCAACGGGATCGATCTGCTGGCGATACAGCGCGAGTGCTTCTGGGGCGCTGCGAGCAAGTTCAGCGATCTTTAGTTGCGAGTACGTCGCAATGGGAAGATACCGACGAAAACGAGCCGTCTGAGCGTTGTCGGAACGAGTCACAAGGACGAGTTGTTCACCGCTCGTTTCGTTGACCTGGCGAATTGTCTCGATCGCCTCTTGCCACTGGCGTTCCGCGAGCAAGGCGTTGAAACGATCAAGATGTGCCAGGGTGGCATTGTCTGCAACATTGATCGTGACGCTCGGTCGCGGCAAGGAGGTGGGCTCAGAATCTTGTGCCGAGCTTTCAACCGCCAACAGCGTCATCAGACCGGCAGCAACGGCGAAGACGCTACGACACTGAATCGAAATTCCCGCTCCTCGTCGACACGGCGGCCGGTGCTGGTCCCGAGATGAAAGATCAACGGCTGGCATAGCCTTCGACAATTCGCCCGAGGTAGAAAGCGCCAAGTCCTAACGCGGTCATAATCAGCATTTGCAGAATGTGAAACGACTCGCCAAAGCTGTCGGTCAAGTTCATGAACATCGATAACGGCAGCAGGATCAATCCGAGGATCTGCAAGAGTCGGCCAAACGCTTTCATCAAGTCAGCTCAACAGGGCGATTTCCGGGCTGGCGGAAGTATTCGGCGACGCATTGGTCGGAGCGACCGTTGCGGCGGCCTGCTGCTTCCGAGCTCGACAAATCTCGTAATAGAAATAGGCGGCGACAGTACTGAACACGAGGAACGGCATCGACATCATGAAGATGATGCTCCAAAAGTAGCCCTGCACCATATTCGAATTCGCAGGGTCGCCCGCCATCGCGTCCTTGCAAGTCGGACAGGCCGACGCGACATCAACGAGGCACATAAGCGTTAAAAGCAGAACGACAGCAATGGGAATGAGTTGTGATCGCTTGGTCATGGAGATTTGTCCAACGAATATAGGGAGACGACGAATGGCGGGAAGAGTTACATCACACATTCGTCGTCTCCTTATATTCGTTGGTTACCTTATATTCGTTGGCTACCCTGAGTATCGGCACTTGAACATCCGCTCGGCAAATTATAGCGTCTCATGCTCATCGGCTAAACAGCTGGTACAGCATCAGATAGACAATAACACCGGTCACGGAAACGTACAACCAAATCGGGAATGTCCATTTTGCCAGCTTGCGATGCCGTCTCCGGTCGTCTCGCAGGCCAAAATAGATCGTTGTCACCGCCAAAAATGGCACCGCAGCAGCTAATAAGACGTGCGAAATCAAAAGCAGACGATATCCCCATAATATGGCGGCATAGTCGTGCTCGAAGGCGCGGCCACGCGAACCGGTCGCCTGATGCAGTAGCTGGTGATAAGTCAGATAGCACACCAGAAAGACGACCGAGACGCCGAAACACGTCAGCATCGTCCATTTGTGGGCGGTTTCTTTCTTCTGCTTGATCAGCACGAAACCGGCGACCAGCAAGACCGCAGCCAGTGCATTTAGTCCTGCATTCAGGTGAGGCAGCAGTTCCAAAAGGTCGTCCAACTTCGGCTCCAAGGCAGTAATTCAGTCAGATTGGTAGCGAGTTGGCGAAGATTCGCAACCTGGGTTCCATCGTACTACCAGCAGTCGATCGTGTCTTGTGGACAAGTCGAAGTCCAATTGCGTCGTTGTTCTAATCGTCGACATCCGTACCGACTTCGATCGATTGGGAGCAACGCTTTACAAGCTGCCGGCGGGTTAAAAAACGTCACGGCATCGGCGAAGCCGCCGGTCGCGCCCGGCACGCAAGTTCGCGCCGACGACTTGAGCGGACTCTGGTCGATCGACCAGTCGCATGCTACGATTTCTGTCTTCTGATGGAACCGTCCCGTCGTCCACTTTGCGGATATCGATCCCCGCCGAAGATAGAGGTTTATGCAATGACGAATCTTGGCTCGCGTCTTGTTCTGGCAGTCTTGTTATCGACACTCACCCTTGGTATCGGCTGCAAGCCTAGTGGCGGTGATGGCACGAATGGTGGAGTCGGCGGGGGCGAGGCCGCTGGCAAGCGTCAGTTCCTCAGCATGGGCACAGCTCCCGTGGGCGGCGCGTTTCCGGTCGTCGGTGGAGCGATCGCGGAAGTGCTCAACGAGCACAAAGGAACGATCGACTGGAAGGTTCAAGCCAAAGGTACGAAGGGCTCGCAGGAAAACATCCGCCGCTTGGCCGGTGGCGATTTGCAATTAGCCTTGTCCAATGCCGCGATCACCTACTTTGCAGTCCGTGGCGAAGCCGGTTGGGAGAAGGCGTATGACATGCGGTCGATCGTCACATTGGCCCCCAATGTCGCCTTGTTTATCGCTCGTGCCGATTCGGGTATCCAGAAGATCTCGGACTTGAAAGGCAAGCGAGTGATCGTCGGCCCGTCAGGCGCTGGCTTCGAGATGTTCGTGCAACCGGTTGTCGAGGAGCACGGCCTGAAGTGGAGCGACTTCACCCAACTGAATGCCACCCAAAGCGGAGCGGTCGACATGCTCGGCGATGGTGCGGCCGACGCGGCGTTCCTCGGCGGTGCCGTCCCAACTGCCTCGATCACGCAAGCGACAAGCACCTTCGATGTCCAGTTCGTCCCTTTCGACGAGGACGCTCGCTTGCGATTGATCGAAAAATATCCATTCTTCCACGAGGCAAACATCCCCGCCGGGACATACAAGGGACTCGACAGCGAGTTCAAGGGGTTGAACGTCGGCTCGATGCACATGATCACTTCGGCCGACCAAGACGAGGAGTTGGTCTATCAACTGACCAAAACCATCTGGGAGAATCGCGCGGAGATCGCCGGCAAGCATCCGGCCGGCAAGGCCATCAACGAGAAGAACGCCGCCCGCAACACCGGGACAGACTATCATCCTGGTGCGATCCGCTTCTATCAGGAAATCGGGCTTATCAAATCCGAAACCGCTGCTGCTCAGGCGGCACCTGCTGAAACTCCTACCGAGGCGGAAGCCAAGTAATGTGGCCGTCTCGCTCCGCCGAGACGAGCCTTCTTGGTGGGCACGTGGATCCGAACGCCCGTTTTCCATTTTCAATCAACGCGTAACATGCAAGGCTCATCTCGACGGAGCGAGATGGCTACATCAGGGAGCGGCTAGTGTTCGATCGGATTGTGAAAACCGTCGTGTCGGCGCTCGGTGTCCTGCTCTGCTTGTTCACGCTGTTTGAAGTGAATTACAACCAGCTTCAACCGCAATCGGCGTTAGCCATCTTCGTGGGCATCGGACTCGTGCTCTGCTTCCTCGTGTATCCAGTCGACAGGCGTCTGAAGGATGTAAAGTTGCTGCGTTACGTCGACATCCTGCTGGCGATCGGTGTCATCGTCTGTTGCGGCTACGTGATCGTACAGACCGAGCCGCTTTTCAAAAGCACTTGGTCCGGTGGAATTTCGTTAGGAAACCGGGCCGGGATCGAAACGACCACCGACTTCGCAATCGGACTGATCGGCTTGTTCCTGGTTCTCGAAGCAACTCGGCGCAGCATCGGCTGGACAGTACCGATCCTCGCCATGTTCTTCGTGGCCCACTCGTATTACTGCTACAGCAGCCAACAGTATGACTGGCCGATGATGCCAGACTGGCTGCTGCCTCACGCAGGACAGAGTGCCAAGGACATCGTGAGCACAACCTTCATCCAGTCGTTGGGCGTGTTCGGGCCTGCCGCGAGTGTGATGTTTACTTACGTGTTCCTGTTCGTTGTCTTCGGCTCGTTCCTGGAGATGTCGGGCGCAACGCAATTCATCATCGACTTTGCCACCAAAGCCTTTGGAGGCGTACGCGGCGGGCCGGCGATGGTGTCGGTTTTGGCCAGCGGCTTGATGGGATCGCTCTCCGGGAGTGCCGTCGCCAATGCCGTCACGACGGGAACCTTTACAATCCCGATGATGCGTAGTGCGCGCTTTCCAAATCACATCGCGGGAGGCATTACGGCCGCAGCGGCATCAGGCGGTGCGTTGGTTCCGCCGGTGATGGGTGCCGGCGCGTACATGATGTTGGAATTGGTACAACCCGAAGGCGGTTTCTTGACCGTGATGAAGGCCGCCATTATCCCCGCGATCCTGTTCTATTTTTCGATCCTGGCGATCGTCTATCTCTACTCTCGCCGTCTCGGTGCCGAGGCGTTGGACTCTGGACAGTTGAATCAGCGAAAGCTGTCGATGTTCGAGGGAACCGTCTTCTTTAGTGCGTTGACCGTACTCATTGGGCTGTTGATTCTGGGCTCGTCTCCGTTTAAGTCAGTGACCGGTGCGTTGGCCGTAATCCTCGTTTCCGCCTCGCTCCGCAAGGAATTGCAGATCAGCACGTCTGCCCGGCGGCTGGCGTTCATCAGCTTTTTCGTAATGCTAGTGCTACACCAGTTCACGATTCCATGGTCCGATACTGCGCCCAATTGGCTCAAGCCGTTTCTCGCTTCTTCGTGGGTGCATCCTGTAAGCGGAAGTATCAACTTCCTGCTCTCGATCGAGTCGGTGTTGGGTTCAGCGATCGTCGGCATGTTCGGGCTGCTGATATTTGGCTTGATTCATCCAGCGTGGAGACCGGAGATGACGCTGGCTTTTACCAAGTCCGCCAAGAACGGCATCTCGCTGGTCGCAGCGAGCGCCTGCGTCGGCATTATCATCGGGATTGTTCAGCAAACCGGAATCGCAACCGATTTCAGCGCGGCAATCAAGAATGTCGTCGAGTCGAACCTGTTCCTCGCTTTGATGGGGATCATGTTCTGTTCCCTGATCCTTGGAATGGGAGTTCCCTCGGTCGTCTGCTATTTGTTAATGGCAACTTTGATGGGCTCGTTGCTCGGTGAATTAGGTGTGATCCCACTCGTGGCTCACATGTTCATCTTCTACTTCGGCAACATGTCCATGGTCACTCCGCCGGTCGCTCTGGCCGGCTACGCGGCCGCTTCGATTGCGGAAGCTCCCATCATGCAAACCTCGATGGCCGCCTTTCGCTTCTCGTTAGTCGGCTTCACGCTCCCGTTTATGTTTGTGTATCGGCCCGCCTTATGCTTAATAGCACCGGCGGGACAGTCGTTGACCGCCTTTGCAGTCGCTCACGCAGTGCTGGCAGCGACGGTCGGCATCCTGGCGTTGGCCGCTGGACTAGCTGGATACTTCCGCAGTTCGCTGTCAATTGTGGCCCGCGTGACACTGTTCGTTTCGGCCGCATTGCTGCTGGCACCGATCACGAAAATCGGTGACTACCAAGTGGGGCTCGGTATCGATTTGCTCGGTGCCGCGATCTTTGGCGTGGTTGCGGTCGTGAATTGTTTGCGAGACGAATCACGGCCGCACCATGTGTAGGAACAAGGCAGAAGGAGAGGGTCCAACGAATATAGGGAGACGACGAATGAGAATACGACCAATTCGTCGTCTCCCTATATTCGTTGGCCCCCCCTCCCGCTCCGTCCTCTCAAGGTCGCACGCCTCGGATTATGAACTTCGTCTTACCAAAACAGGCGACGATGCCGAGATCGCACCCCGTCAATCGCAGATGCGTCTGCATTGTACGAACGGCTCGTGCTGATATGTCGTCGTAAATGGCTTCGATCTGTACGCACACAGATCGCTCAACCACTAAGGGCGCAATGAGACTGTGCGGCAGAGGGCGCTCGCGGAACATAGGCGTTACTGCGACTTCGGAATCGCAATGCAGACCTCGCGAACGAAACTCGACAACCGCCAGATTGCGGTAAGTTGTCGCCGCGTACCCGATCCCTACGCTCTTGATGATTTCGAGCAGCGACTCGCGAACGCTTCGTAATGTCATGCGATGCCGGTCTTGGATAATGTCACGGATGTAATCGTAGTTCTCCTCGAGCTCTGGTTCTCGCGGCTCGTACGGCACGCGTTCAATGATCGCCCGTTCCATTGCGAAATTCACCAGCAGACCCAATCGCAGATTCCAGAACTTGAGATAGCTGAGTATCTGTGTGAAGTTATCCTTCGCCAATCCTTCTGGCTGATGCTTCAATTCGATGATCAATCGTTGCAAAAGGATTAGATCGGGTTCGAAGACATCGACAATGATGCTGCGATAAACAAACTCTGTCCTCGTCTTCGGTTTCGCAATGAAGGGAATACCCGCTTGAATCAGCCGATGCTCAAGAGCCTTTTGATAACATTCTTCTCGGACGCCCGGCCCAACTTCGTTATGGACGTCGAAGATGCATCCATTGACGAGGTACGATAGCTCTTTCTCTATCAGTTCGGTCATGATCGTGACTAGAAAGAGATCCAACGAATATAGGGAGACGACGAATACTTGACCGAATCTACCACATTCGTCGTCTCCCTATATTCGTTGGACCTCCTCTCCTCCTACGAATTAGCCCCGCGAATCAATTCGACAAGTTCGTCCGTCTTGAGTCGTCCCGCCGACTGTGTTCCTTCCATCACTCCCGAGACGAGGTCGCGTTTGTCATGGTGAAGGTCGAGAATCTGTTCTTCGATCGTACCGCGAGCGACGATGCGATAGACCATCACCGGTCGAGTCTGGCCGATGCGGTGAGCACGATCGGTGGCTTGGTCCTCGACGGCCGGATTCCACCAGGGGTCCATGTGAATGACATAATCGGCCGCCGTCAGATTCAAGCCGGTCCCGCCTGCCTTCAACGAAATCAAGAACGCATCCGAGTTGCCGTTTTGAAACGCATCGACACGCTCTTGCCGCGTCTTCGCCGGCGTCGAACCGTCCAGGTATTCGTAAGTGATGCCAGCGGTATCCAGTGCCCGGCGGATGAGTGCCAGGTACGAAGTGAATTGGCTGAAGATCAACGCTCGATGCCCTTCGTCCTTCAACTCTTGCATCGTTTCGACCAGCAACGCGAGCTTGGCGGAAGTCCCTTCCCAGGCCTCGTCGACAAGCCCGACGTGACACGCCAACTGACGCAACCGTGTCATAATCGCGAGGACGCGGAACCGCTGGTCTTGCGTATCGGGAAGGCCTGCGATCTGTTCAATTTCACCCAACGCCGCCAGCCGCATCTCGTCATAGCGTCGCCGCTCTTGATCGCTCAGTTCGACATACAAGTTCATCTCGGTCCGCGCGGGCAATTCCTTGAGCACTTCCGACTTCGTGCGACGCAACACAAACGGTTGAATGACACGTGACAGCGCCACGCGACGTTCGTCGTCGTTGTCTTTTTCGATCGGACCCGCGAAACGATCGCGGAAGTTGTCCCAGCTGCCGAACAGGCCGGGCGAGACGTTGCGGAAGATGCTCCACAGCTCCCCGAGATGGTTCTCCATCGGCGTGCCGGTCAGCGCCAGCGTCCAATCGGCGTTGAAGGTGCGGATCGCCTGCGAAGTCTTGGTACGGCTGTTCTTGATGAACTGAGCTTCATCCAGGATCAGCGTCCCCCACTTCACCTTGCCAAGCTTCTCTTCATCACGCAGTGACAAGCCATAGCTGCAGATCACGACGTCACCTGGCCCGATATTTTCGAGGAACTCGTCGCGATCGGTCTCGCGGTACAAGTGGGCCTTTAGCTCGGGTGCGAACTTCGCAACTTCTCGATCCCAGTTGAAACCGACCGACGTGGGAGCAATCACCAACGCCGGACCAGTTTGCTGACGGTCGATCAACACGGCCAGCGCTTGAATCGTTTTGCCGAGACCCATATCATCGGCCAGACACCCGCCGACGCCCCACTCCGCCAACCGTCGCAGCCACCGATAACCATCGAGCTGATAGTCGCGGAGCGTGCCTGCAAATGATTCCGGGGGCACGGGATCGAGTTGCTGCGACTTGTCCAAACGAGCGACGCAATCTTGCCAGGCTTTCGGAGCCTCGAAGTCGATCTGTGCTTCGAGCAAATCCTGGATCACGGGCGCTGCCGTAGCACTGATCTCCAGGTTGTTGCGGTTCTTGTGTGCGACGTCGCGAAGTTGCTTGAGCTTCTCGCGCAGTTCGGTGGTGATCTTTGCCCACTGTCCGGGCTGGATCTCCATATACCCAGCAGCCGGTTCACTGCGAACGCTGTTCAACAGGTCCGCCAGTTGAAACTCGTGTTCACCCATCCGGCAACTGCCGCTGATCCCGAACCAATCTTTCTTTCGCGAGACTTCGACGCGTAGGTTCTGGGGCGTGACCGATCCGACGATGCGGACGGCCTGCACGGATTTCGGATCCCAGGCCGCTTCGAATCCGAGTTCGCCGGCCTTGGCTTCCAGATCTTCGAGCAACTGAAGCGACTGCTCAAAGTCCAGAATCCGCCAGTTCCAATCGGACAGCGGATGCGCACGATGAAGGCTCAGGCCGCGTTCGATCGCTGTCGCACGTAGGGTTTCGGCTTGCGCGTCGCGTCGTCTCTGGACCGGCTTGCCATCATCCGTATCGGAATACAGCATGACGCCTTCTCCCGGCAGGAACATCCGCCCGTGCGAATCCTTGACGCGCATGCCGCATTCGAGGCTGCCTTGCTGCCGCGAGCGAAGCAACACGACCGCCCTCGTCTCGGCCTGCACAATCGGCCCCGCGATCGATGGCGGCAGCTCGACAGGCGTTGTCTCGCGAATCTTGTCGAGCCGCTCGCGCAAGGCTTCCAGCCGGTCGCGAGGAAATGGCGGGAGGTTGACGACCGCCCGAGCGAGTTCGGATTGTGCCTTATCGCAACGACAGACCAGGATGATCGGCTGACCGTCGACATAGGCCACGATGCCGTCCTGGTAGATCGTGAGCTTGATCGTATGCACCTGCTGTATTTCTGGGAAGGCAATGCCCAGCAGCAAGCCTTCGGGGCGCTCGACCACGCGGATGCCAAACGAGAACTGGCGGACTTCGGCCGGATCATCGTTCAGAAACACTGCTTCATGGCCGGCCAAGGCCGCGACGCCCTCGACCATATTGAACACCAGCTTCGGCTGGTAATAGTAGCCAGTGCTCGATTGCATACGCAGAGCGGCAACCGCCCTTTTATCGGCGGGCGTGTGAATCAAATCCGACGAACTCCGTAGCGTATCTAAGGCCATACGTTGCCCTTTGGTCCAGCCTCCACCACGCTTCTTCGCGCGCTGCTTCAGCGGAACTAGATCAAACCCGTTGGCTCCCGTCTCCAACCGCCATGCCAAACGGAAGGGCGTCTCTTCATCGATGCTCTCCGAGGCCTCTTCGCGGATCACCGGTCGAGTCGAGAGGTAAAGATCGAGTTGATTCAGGATCTGGGGAAGCGAATCGGAGGGGCTCACGGGGCGGCTGTCTTCCTGACCGCTGATGATTCTGGCTCGCAATTTCGACGAACGGTTGTTCAATTCGCTCAGCAAGTACTTAGAAAAGCAGTAGGTGTGGACGCACGGATCGATATTTCTGGACTGAACACAACTGCAGCGGCAGTCGTAAGTGTCTTGGTGCAAGCCGACGGAAAAGCCAACCTCGTAGGTGCCCGTGTGGGAGCGGCATCGCCCCCAGATTTCGCCGGTGTTGTCGAACCCGACCGCGTCGAACGAGCAACGGAGGTTATTCCCCTTCTTCGCGATCTGCCGGGGGTACATCTCCTTGATCTCGATCAGTTCACAAATCCAGTCGTCGATCGTGACGTCTTCGAGCCCGTCATCATCATGCTCGTCGTCAAAGAAATCATCTTCAAACTCGGCTTCGTCCTCGTCGAGGAACCGTTGCAACTTGCGTGGACCGAAGATGCCTGCCAAACCAGATAGAAAGCCGCTGCGGTGTTGGTCTCGTTTACTCATCAATGGTTTCCTTCCCATAACTCACGGCGGAACACGTCGGGCAGCTTGAGGACACTGGCTCAAGAGCTCGGTTCAGCGTCGCTGCTGGACGCACACCAACCTAACATATCGCCCCCCGGCAATGGCAGCCCACTTTCACGCTGCTAATCGCCTTCGTTAGTGCAGGATGGGTTGTCTAATCTGCCCGCAGATTCAAGATTCGATCGCTGCCTGCTTTGCCTTGGCGAGTTCCGGATTCATGTCGTCGAAAATTCGCCCGGCACCATCGTAGAAGATGCGGCCAATCAATAGGTCGGTCAGATTGCCCTTGTGCTCGGGATGAGCCTTCATGAAGCGGCCAAAGCTGAATTCGTTCGTGTAGTAGGCGTCGACCAGTTGCCGAATCAATTTCGTACCGGCATGGAACTCGTCGACCCAACGACCTAATTGTTTTCCTGACGTATCGCCGGTTGTCAACGCATCGTTAATCGCATCGGCGGCATGTTCGCCGGACTTCAGGGCGAAGTACACTCCCGATGAATAGATCGGGTCGATGAAGCCCCAAGCATCGCCGACCAGCACCCAGCCATTGCCGGCGTGCTGGGTTGTTTTGTACGAAAACTCTTTCGCCACTCGAAACTCGCTGGTCAACTCCGCGTTCATCAGGCGATCAACAAGCGCCGGACATTTGACGAGTTCATCCTCGAAGATATCCTCGGGCGAGCCGCGATCCTTCAAGATGTAGTCTCGATCGCCAACGACGCCGATGCTCGTAATGCCATCTTGGAGCGGGATGTACCAAAACCACGACTGCTTCTCGTTGGTGTGCATGATAATCGTCGCACCACCGTGCTCGCCGGGCTCGCGAGCGGCGTTGCGATAGTAGCCCCAGATCGCGACTTTCTTGAGGTCTGGGTAGTCGACCTTCAAGCCCAAACGATTGGCCAGCAAAGCTTGCTGCCCGGTCGCATCAACGACGACGGTCGCACGAATCTCGCGCGGCTCTTCGCCTCGCTTTTGAATCCTCGCACCAACGGCACGATCCCCTTCGAACAACACATCGAGCACCCGCGTCTCGTCCGCACAATGGGCACCTTTCTCGGCAGCGTTATCGAATAGCATCTTATCGAAGCCAGCGCGTTCGACCTGCCAGGTTTGACTGCATTCGCGAGGATCGTGTTCCTTGAAGAAAAAAGGATTCGATTCGGCACCGCTGTGGCTGACAAATGCCACGCTGAACTTCTTGACAAAGTTACTTTGCTTCATCTTCTCCAAAACGCCAAGCCGTTGAAGCGTCCAATACGTTTCCGGCATCAGCGACTCGCCGATGTGATATCGCGGGAGTTTTTCACGTTCGACAAGCAACGTCGAGTGCCCCGCTTCCGCGACCAGAGCGGCCGTAGCGCAGCCACCGGGGCCGCCGCCAATGACCAGACAATCGTATTGATCTCGCATCGAAACAATCTCGGCGTCAGGAGGGAGCTGCAACGCAGGTATGACGTTATCAGGTGGGACTTTGCCCTCAACCGCCAGTCGGTCGAGGCATTCGCATTGTAGCGAGCTGACTAGTGGGTGTCACGCTCGCCGTTACGCAAGGGGCGCAACAATCTCGAGCAACTCGACGGCAGGCAATCCGTTGCAGTAGATGAGTGCTGTTCGACCGTAGCAAGTCTCTGGTTTATCTAAACCGAAAATCTTAACGAGGTCGCTGCCCGGCTCGATGCGCCACAGAGACAACAGTCGCACGTCGCGGAGCACATTGTGTTCGATCAGAATGCGGCCCAGCGGCGTCGACTCGCTCTCGATCGCCTGGCGAACTTCTTCACCGAGATAGGTCGAATTCAATCGCACGATTCCAAATTGCACCACTCGCCCATCGGACTGACGCGTAAGCAGGATTCGTCGCGAATAGTGCGACGGTGTGACATGTGCTTTCAGTACGCGAACATCGACGGAGACTCCGTGATGCGATTCAACCGTGACCGTCATGTGCGCGTCGTGCCACAGCAACTTGCGTGGAACTTCCGGCATTTCGTTCTCCGCAACTTCCTTAAATTCACCCAAGTCGCCCAGCGAAGGATAGAAGAGGTGAACGAGCGCATTCAGTTCTGGAGTTGCCTGTCGCGATGGCGTTAACGTCATGAACCTACGCCTTCGGTAGGGTGGGCCGTGCCCACCAGCGGGAATTCGGGGGATATCGGTGGGCACAGCCCACCCTACGGCGCCGCAACCGACAACTGCATGAGTTTCGGGGCGGGAACATGGGACTCACTCGGTTCAGTCGGTCGTTCTAGCACGGTATCAATCAAATAGTAGAACAAGCGTCGCAGCTCTTCGGGCTCCAACGCGTCGGCAATCGCCTCGGCGCGCTGCTGGTGCTTGTCGACCAAACGATGTGCCTTCTCGAATACGTCGGCCTGTTCATACAGTTGGCGCACACGGCTGATTCGATATTCGTCCCCAACATTTTCGTTCGCGACTAATTCCAATAACTCAACCTGCTCGCTCTTGGGAAGTCCTTCGATCGCCAGCGCCCAGAGAACGGTCGGACGCCCACCCAACGTGTCACCGCCCGCAAACAGCTTGTTGTCGCTATCCCCGCGCCAATCCTTGAGGTCGTTCAAAATCTGGAAAGCGACGCCCATGTTCCGGGAGAACTGCTTGATCGCCTCGACGTAATCATCCGCCGGGCCTGCCAGCCGAACCCCCGAATAAAGTGCGGCTTCAAAAGCAGGCGATGTCTTCAGAGCATAGATCTTCAACGCATCGAGCGGCTTCAATCGCTTATCCTTGGCATCGCGCCACATCAACTCGGCCCCCTGCCCTTCTGACAATTTCATGTGAGCATCGGCCAGATTGTTGAGGATGTCGGCAACGACGTCGGCTCCGAGTTCCTTGGCATCGCGACTGACCAGACGATAGCCCATGCCGATCATGTAGTCGCCAATGTTGATCGCCGTTGGGATACCGTAACGCCGATGCAACGTCTCCTCGCCGTAGCGGAACGCATCATCGTCCTCGATGTCATCATGCACGAGCGACGCTTTGTGGAAGGTCTCGATCGACATGGCCGTTCGGCGAATGGCGTCTGGGAAACTAGCCACGTGCTGTGCGCCGTCGGCCAACGTTCCGTTGCCGCCGGTGAGCGCGTCGTAGACGGCCAGGGTGATGAAAGGCCTCGAATGCTTCCCGCCCTTGGAAAGGAAGTCGTAAGCAACTGCTTCGGTCGCCGCGATCGGGTTCAATCCAGCGGCTCCTTGCCCGTTTACTTCCGCCAAACGAGGCCCGCCACGCAATCTGGGAACGATCCGCTCCAAATTTTCAGGCTCGAACATTTGCGTCGCTGCCCGCATCAGATGCACGTAGCTGCGAGTTTGCGGCACCGACTCGGTGTTGTGGAGTCGGACCATTTCGTTTACCCAATCTTCATCGACCGAGGTGTTGCGGCAGTCGCTGGAAAGCAGAGGCACCGCCATACAGGGAATCCCCGCGAGCAAGATCTTGTCGATGGCCTTTTCCAACACGTTCAAGCAAGCAACACCCACGATGGCGTCAACGTAGCCGCTGAGGATGATTTTCAAAACGACCGGCGAGCCTTCGGCGACAAGAACCTTGTATCCCATTTCGTCGGCCACGCCACGGTAATCCGCGATGCTGCACGCACCGCATTCTTTGCATTCGAGGCCGAACTCATCGTAGTCGGCCGGGCAACCCTCGGCGTGTTTCAGGCAATGGGGCAATAGAAACAGTCGTCGCTCCGGCGGAATGGTCGCGACTTGATCACGCCAGAACTCCGTCGCGAACACGACCATCATCCAGCCAACATAGCCTTCCGGCATGCAGAGGTCATCCAGTGTCGCTCGAACGATCATCTCCATGTCGTCTTTAGCCAGCGGAACCGTTTTATCGAGCTTCGATGCGACTTCGACACATTTCGCGCGCAGCTTCTCGCGCAGCTCGCGGGTTTCTGGGACCAGTTTCAAGTGAGTGGTTTTTCGGCGTCGGGACTTACGAGCCGTTTCCGGCGCGCTGTCCTGAGCGGGGACAAACGACTCGTCCGACAATTGCTGAGGCGCAGGTGCAGTAGCCAAGGTGTTCCTCTTTCCAAGTTGCGTCTTGTCTAGCAAGTCAGGCGGGCGACGTCGGTTTGCTTCGATCGAGCGGGATCGCCACACATGGCTCGGCCCAAAGCAGAAACCGTGAAGATTAAAGGATAGAGCCGCTCATGATACCATAGCTTCGCGAAGTAAAAACCTATCGGAGAACTTTCCAAGTGTTGATCGTTTTCGACCGCTTCGACCAGCCAAGTTAGTCCTTTTGTGATCGCCGATTGAAACCTGTCGTCCGGGGCAGCCAGGAGCGCCTCGACGGCCAACGCAGTCTCTTCGACGCTACTCGCTCGCCCTTTACCATGGCGAGCTTCCAAAGAGGCACCGCCGCCCCAACCACCGTCTTTATTCTGTGACTGCAGCAACCACTCGAAACCTCGACGAGCGGCCTTCGACTCGGCTAACTCGAGGTCGCGATAGGCCAGCAGCACTTTGGCCGTCCCGTAGATCGGGTTCTCTTCCCCCTGGATGTCCTGATTTCCGAACCAGAGCGGCAGCCAACTGCCGTCGGCCCGCTGCGTTCGCTCGACGTAATTGAGCCCCGCCGTCATAGCCGCTTCGTAGGATGAGCCTTCCGCCCGTCCATTCCTCCACGCATGAAGCGCTCGCAGCGCGTGAGCCGTCAAGTCCGTCCCGCTCCGATCAAAAGGCAGCGTTCCCCAACCGCGGCAGAACGTCGGCCAACCACCGTCGCTGTTCTGTAGCCCCAACAACCACTGAATACCTGCCTCGGCCGCTTCGTTGATCCGTTCTTTATCTCTGGTCGTACACGAGGGTGAACGAGCCCACTCGGCAATCGCGAGCAATGCGCCCGGAGTATCGTCGGCGTCGGGAACAGCTCCGCTCAAATCGCTCCAGCCCCATCCTCCCGGATCGGCACCGGTAAACGGATGAGTTTCACGATGTTGACAGCTCAGCAACCAATCGAGACTGGCAATCTCAGACACGTCTTCTCCCGCCCCTGCCAAGGCATTCATCGCCAATGTCGTATTCCAAGTCGCAAGGTTCGTATCGATCGGCCAACTGCCATCTTCCCGCATGGATGACAGAATGAAATCGAATCCCTGTCGAGCCACTGGGTGGTCGGCCCGACCGGTCGATGCCAGACTCATCACGACGAAGCTCGTCAGCGGCACCGCCTCCAGATACCCGCCACTTGCGGGTTGCATCTTGTGCAAGACTTCAAGGCTCTTCTCGACGCAATGCTTTCGCACGAATCGAATGATCGGATTCCAGGGCGGAGCGTGAAAGAAGTGGGCTTGACCGATTGCTACTAGAGCAGGGATCGCGTAACTCACGACGGGCATCCGCACAAAACGGTAAAACTTCTGTGGAAAGCAGGCCAGCTCAAACGGTAACGCCGCGACGGACTTCCAAGGAACGAATCCCGCCATCGCACAGTTCGCCAGGATCGGCACGGCGAACGTTTTGTCCTTGCCGTAGCGTTTCTTGAGCCCCGGAACTCCTCCCTGCCGATCGATGTAGGCTTGGGCTCGATCCAGCACATCGGCGTGTTTACAAGGCACGCCCGTTAGGTGGAACGCCGCGACGGCCAGCATGGTCGTCGAGATATTCGAATAGCTCTTATCGGTATCACCCCAGCCACCGTCGGCGTTTTGATGATCTGCCAGCCATTCGATCCCCCGCACGATCAGCTCGCTCAATTCGGATTCCAGCAACTCGTTCTGAAATCGACCCGACTTGGCATCCATCGCCCCGTGACGCTCGACGAGCGCCAAGGCGCTGATCGCGGTCGCGGTTGAGAGGGCGGAGGCAGACAACTCGCCAACCCAATGGCCTTTCGGCTCGCGTTGTTCGAGCAGGTTGAGTCGAGCTTTCTCGTAAGCCGCAAGCAAGCGTTGATCGCCGACTTGCGAATCGTGGTCGTCGTTCGAATTGTGGTCGTTGTTCATTGGGCATTGCCAGCCAGCCTATAAGCAAAACGCCCGACCAGCGGGCACGTCTCCCAGTCTAGATCGCGGCTTCGGACATGTCGACAGGCTACCCCAGATTGCCGACGCAAACTACTCCCGCCATTGAGCTTGCTGGTGTAATATCAGGAGGCGGCCCGTTGGCCACCGTCACCGGCGAGCCCCCCGTGCTGACAGGGGTTCCATCTTCATTTAACATGGAAAAAAAGGCGATCGGTTCGAGACAACATCAACTACGAGGTAGATGCCATGTCGACGGTTCCTAAAACTTATCTCACGGCGGCGGACTACTTGCGTCTCGAACGGGCTGCCGAAGGGAAGAGCGAATTCTATCGCGGCGAGATGTTCGCGATGGCCGGGGCCAGTCGGGAACACAATCTGATGGTGGGCAATCTCGTGACGTCACTGAACTTGCAACTCCGCGATCGCGATTGCCAGGTCTACCCAAGTGATATGCGAGTGAAAGTCTCGCCGACGGGCCTGTACACCTACCCCGACGTTTCGGTGGCATGTGAGAACCCCGAATTCGAGGACAACCAAGGCGATACGCTGCTGAACCCGCAGGTGCTGGTCGAGATCCTCTCCGACTCGACCGAAGCCTACGATCGCGGACCCAAGTTCGAGCAATACCGGCAACTGGCATCGCTACATGACTACCTCCTGATCGCCCAAGACCGCTTCCACGTCGAACATTTCGAGTTGCAGTCCTCGGGTAGTTGGCTGTTGCGGGAATACAAATTACCGACAGACGTGGTGCATCTGGCCTCCGTGAATTGCCGAATACCGTTGTCCGACATTTATTTGAAGGTCACGTTCCCTGTCAGCGAGCAGGTATAAGCAGAGCTTCAAACGCTCAATGCCGAATCTCACCTTCCAGTCGGCCAAAGCGAGAGTCGTCGTCCGGGTGAGGATTCACACGGCTGACAGCTTTTCGGCGCGGGAGGTCGTGCATGGTGAAGCTCAGATCTCGGTTGTACCTTCTTGAATCAATGTTTCTCTGAGTGCCACGGCATCGGGGTGATTCATTGCCAGGACAACGATTGTCACTCGGCCGATCGCGGTGCGGCCCACGAGTAACGGGCCGTCCCAAGCGAAGTGATGAGGCCATTTGTGTCGACGCGGGTGAAACAGCGGAACAAGCTTTTTCGTGTGTCGATCGCGCCCGGCAATATTGGGACCTTTGTGAAGATTGCATCGAAAACAACTGAGCGCCAGATAGCCGGAAACAGTTCGACCACCGTGCTGTTCAGCGACGATGTGGTCGATGGCAAAGCGGTAGAACGAATCGTCGTGCTGGCGCATGAGGCAATACTCGCACCGACCGCCGGCCCGTTCGCGCACCAGCTTTTGAAGCGTCTTATCCACGGGGACCGGTCGTCTTGGCCAACAGAATTCGGGCCTTGGATTTCAGAATCGAAATGACCGTGCCGGCAGCGACCAAGGCTGCGTATTCGGATTGCTCTTCGGCAGCGAGGTGTCCGGCAGTGGACTTTTTCGCCAAGCCTTCGATATACTCCTGCAAATCGGAATCGGCTTGAAGCTTTACCAAGGCACGTGCGGATCGTGGCGTCAGACAATCTCCCACGGGATCAAGCAATCGGTCGAGCACGAGACGTTGGCGTTTGGGAAGTACGGGATTGGTGGGCATGATAAGGCTTTCGATATCGCGGGAGTGTGGTTTGGGCATCGTCGCGAAGTTTCAGTTTACCAGAATTGCCAGGAACCGTTTCCGTCGCCGCAATTCTTTGTGTCTGGTTGCACGAATGCAGGGGAAATCAGGCCGGTCGGTGTTGTCTGCGGCCTGTTGGGCTGCAGGGCCGTGGGGGCGAGAAAACGTGCGTTGTCGTTGCTCTCGCGGCGATCCGTCCGCCTCAACGTCGGTTCGGGAAATGACTGCCACAGTGACGTCATCGCCGCTGCCGACGCGCGAGACGTGATCCAGTTCTTCTCCAAAGCCATGCGAGACCGCCCCCTACGCCTCGCTCGCGCAAGGCACGCAGCAGGTCGAAGTCGACGTTCGGCGAACAGGACCGCGCACTCCTTCCGATTGGGCAATCTGGCGCGACGATTCTAGGCAATCTCTCGCACAACCGATAAAATATGGCGAGTTACGCCGATCTCGCCGAATAGATAGATCTGGCGCAACATCATGAAGAAGGCTCGATGAACAGCAATACCAATCGCCGAACAACCGGATCTCGCCGACGATCGAAGCCCCCCTGGGCGGACTCCTCCGACAAGGAGTTGTTGGACATGCGAATCTGTGACTTGGGGCTGCGGCTCAAAGGTACACGCCTCGAAGAACGCGTCGAGCAACTTTACGACGAACTAGCCACACGCGAACTAAAGTTCCGCCCCCACTGTTGGCTGTCTGACGAGTGGTTCACTCCCGATGGGATTCCCGGCATCGCCATCCCTTTCTACTTGGCGCATCCCCGACTTGAACGACTCGAACGCAAGCAGATGCTCGAAGTCGAAGGGGGCAGCAGGCCGACGTGCATGAGAATCCTGCGACATGAAGCGGGCCATGCGATCGACAATGCATATCGTCTCGGTCGTCGTCAATCTTGGCAGCGAGTTTTTGGAAGCTCCACACTTCCCTACCCCGAACACTATTCGCCCAAGCCGTACAGCAAGAGCTTTGTCCAGCATCTCGACATGTGGTACGCCCAAGCACATCCGGCCGAAGACTTTGCTGAGACGTTCGCCGTTTGGCTCCGCCCTCGTTCGCCGTGGCGTTCGCAATACAACGGGTGGCCCGCGCTGAAAAAGTTGGAGTATGTCGACAAGTTAATGGCCGACGTCTCTGCCAAGAAGCAACTTGTCACGACGCGCAAGCGAATGGATCCCGTGCGAACACTGCGGAAAACGCTTCGCGAACACTACGACGAGAAGAAGGAGCGTTACGGCGTCGGATATCCAACGGTCTATGACCGCGATCTTCTCAAGCTTTTCTCTCCGTCCCCGGACTATAGCAACAACCCGGCGGCGACCGTATTCTTGCGAGCCAATCGTCGTTACTTACGACAGGCGATCGGCGAATGGACGGGCCAATACCAGTATACTATCGACCAAGTGCTGAACGAGATGATCGATCGGTGCCGCGAGCTACGGTTGCGACTACGACGTTCGGAACGTCACTCGCGTCGCGATTTACTGGTCATGCTGACCGTTCAAACCATGAACTATCTGCACGGAGGCAACCACCGAGTCGTCCTTTAACCCGGCCCCAACCATGAAATACCCGCTATGAAGAAACTTCGCGTGATGGCCCTGATGGACGAGGAGTTAGTTCCGCCCGACAGCTTGGAAGGCTTGACAGACGAGGAGATTCTCAATTGGAAGACGGAATACGACGTCTGCCAAACACTTCGTGAACTGGATCACGACCTTTTGAAATTGGGAGTCAGCAACGATACGGGTGTGCTCCGCGAAGCGTTGCTCGACTGGAAACCGGACATCACCTTCAATCTGCTCGAAGAGTTTCACGGCGTGGCGGTCTACGACCAGCACGTCGCATCGTACCTCGAATTGATGAAGCAGCCTTATACCGGCTGCAATCCGCGCGGCTTGATGCTGGCCCACGACAAGGTGTTGTGCAAACAGATCCTGCAGTATCACCGCATCCCGACGCCGCAGTTCACAGTCTATGAACTTGGCAACAAGATCACTCCCCCGAAGAAGATGACCTATCCGCTGTTCGTCAAATCCGCGACCGAGGATGCGTCATTCGGATTGAGCAAGCAGTCGATCGTATACGACGCAGAAGAGCTCGTCGAACGCGTCCAATTCCTGTTCGACGAGACGAAGACCGATGCGTTGGTCGAGGAGTATATCGTGGGACGCGAGTTTTACGTCGGCATCCTCGGCAATAAGCGGATCACGACGTTGCCGATTTGGGAGCTGCTAATGACCAAGCTCCCTAAAGGTGAGCCCAACATTGCGACGGAACAAGTGAAGTGGGACTACGCCCACCAGAAGAAGTTGGGCGTCAAGACAGAGGCCGCGAAAGACTTATCGAAGGAAATGTCAGCCAAGATCATTCGCCTCTGCAAGCGGATCTACAAATCGCTGTTCATGACTGGCTACGCCCGAATAGACCTGCGAGTCACGGAGGATGGGCGCATTTACGTCCTCGAAGCCAATCCCAACCCGAACCTCTCTTACGGCGAGGACTTTGCCGAATCCGCTCACGTCGCCGGCATCGAGTACGGCGAGTTGATTCAAAAGATCCTGTCGCTCGGCTTGAGCTATCGGCCTGCTTGGCGCGTCTAACTTCGTGTGGCTCGGATATTGGATTGAACCACAAGCGATCGCTAACCCCAACTTCCGTTATTAAGAACCAACCGGAACAACCGTCTCGCGATCCAACTCGATGGACTTGACTCGAAGTCCGGTTCGTTCCGCATCCTGCACGGCGGATGCGATGGCTTCTTGAAGTGAGTGATGCGACCGATCGAATTCCAACTCCAAGCCATCGGCGTGAACGCTGATCGCTGCATCGTCGCAACCGGCGGCACCCAACGCGTCGGTGGCGTCCAGCAATTCGTCGTTGGTCACTTCGGCAGAGAAAGGTCCGCTAAGAATCAGGCGGAAACGGTACTCAGTCATATTCCTTCTCCTTGTTTCCCATTACGCTCCGGGACAACGATCCACTCTGCGACGAATGGCTCGGGCGTGGTTCTGTGGATTTCGGGGCGTCGACCAGACCGACAGGCGGCACTGGTGATGCCCGTAACCACAGTAGATAACTCCCCAGGCATGTGCCCGTGGACCGGACTTCTGGGCTGTCCAACCTCGCGATTCCGCATATTTCAGTGCCGCTCGAATATGTTTGTCAGCATGGTCCGCCAAAGTCAACTCCTCCCATTATAACCATCGGCGAATCGCAGGCAGCCGTGAGAGACCCCTCACCCGCTTCCGCCTTATCGTGCCTTTTTGTGCTTCTCGTGGCAAGTATTCCGGCCAGCGGGGCGGCAAAAGTACGGGCAAAGTTCTTGGCCCGGTGATCTTGCGAACCGCCTCGATTTGTCTAAAATCTGAGATTCGTAATTATTGATCAGTCTCCACCCCTTCAGTCGCCCGTAAGAAAAGCAGAATTATGGCATTCGCGCAAAAACCTCGACGCAAGAAGAAGATCACGACTCGTGCGAAGAAGCGAGATCCGTTGTTCGTTGACGGTTCCCGGCCCCGGCCGATGTACGTCGACTACAAGGATGTCGAGCTATTGAAGAAATTGGTCAATCGGCATGGCAAGATCGTAGGTCGTCGCAAGACGGGCTGCACAGCGGTCAGCCAACACGCAGTTTCCGCTGCCATCAAGCGAGCACGCTTCATGGGCCTACTGTCTTACGTGGGTGATTAACCGCCGCTGATGGTGCGAGAATTAAGAGCCTGCTATGTGCAGGCTTTGTTTTTGCGCGGTCGTCTAGATTTCAAGAGAACCGTTATGGACGAGTTCCATTACCAACGTCGAGTCGAGTTCTGCGAGACCGATGCAGCCGGAATCGCTCACTTCTCGGCCTACTTTCAATACATGGAACAAGCCGAACACGCCTTCCTTCGGCACTTGGGCACTAGCGTGATCGCCGAGGACGAGGCGGGCACTATCAGCTGGCCGCGAGTTAATGCCCAGTGCGACTATACCGGGCCCGTTAAGTTCGAGGATGTTATCGACATCATCGTTCGGATCGAGCGGCTGGGAATAAAGAGCGTCACTTACGCTTTCGACTTTCGCCTCGAAGAAGCCACCGTCGCCACTGGAAAGATGACAGCCGTCTGCTGTCGCATCACACATGGCAAGCCGCCCGAATCAATGTCGATTCCGATTTGGCTTGTCTCGCAGATGCAAGCGTTTGCAGTGGCGGATGCTTGAACTTTTGGACTGCGGCGACTTGTCGCCGCTTTCCCATTTTGTGGCGCAGCCACCTTCCGATCCCTGCCGGCGCACGGACAAAAGCGGCTCCGCCGCGAAAGCTGTGACAAGTCACAGCACTCCCTAGGTCTCATTCCGTTCCGCTGGCAGCTAACAGCCGAGCCAGAGTGTTCGCGAGGCTATCCAGCGCCTCGCGATTCGGCAGCGTGACCGTCAACCGCTGCTGGCCCTGATCGTCTACTTCCACACATTGGCCCAGCCGGTCGCGAAGGCTTGATACAACTTCGGCCGATGGAGCGGGCGTTTTATCTTCAGCAACCAGCTCGCCCAGGAAGTTAAAGACCGCACCAAGCATCTCGCCACCGGCAGCCGCAACGCGTTCCCGACGTTGCGTGAATTTCTCCAGATCCTGCTCGGCCTGTCGTTGCGACGTGACGTCAAGTGGGGCTTCCGGTTGCGAACCGACGAGCACTTCCAAGCGACGCTTCATCTCTTCCAAGTTGCTGACGAAGTCGACCGCGCTCACCTCCGATTCGACATCCAACGCGGCTAGTGCCAGGTTTTGCTTGTTGGAAAGCGTATTGAGCAAGCTCTCTTCGATCGTACCTTCGGTGACCAGCACATAGATCTGCACCGGTCGCTTTTGACCCATGCGATGTGCGCGGGCGATCCTCTGCTCCAGGATGGCAGGATTCCAAGGTAGGTCAACATTAATCACGGTGTTCGCGGCTTGCAGGTTCAATCCCGTCGAACCGGCGTTTGTCGTGATGAACAATTTGCAGTCCGGCTCGTTCTGAAAGCGATGTACCAACTGCTGACGCTTCTTCTGAGGAACGGAGCCATCCAGTCGGACGAAGTCGAGGTTCAGCTTCTTCAGAATCGGTTCGATCAAGTTCAGCATCGTCGTCCACTCGGAGAACAACACCGCCTTCCGTCCCTCTTCGGCAAACAAGTCCCGCAGCAGATTCTCTAGATGTTCGAGCTTGCTAGAGTATGAAGGCTGTTGTTTGTCGACCAGAAACGTACTGTCGGCCGACATGCGACACATCAACAGCGCCGTCCGCAACCGCAGCATGTCCATTTCCGTGATATATGGCTTGCGTGCGATCATCGACACGATTTGCTTATTGCCGGTGTGAATTTCCAGCTGCTCCGCAGTCGGCGGGATGCGGACGATATCGGTCGTCCGCGGTGGAAGCTGGTCCAGGACCCCCTCACGCGTTCGTCGGAGTAGGATTGGCTTCAAGTTTTCACGCAGTTCGTCGAGGTTCTTGTAGCCGATGACCTTGCCATTGTCCTCGACGACTCGATGCCGATTGAAGAACCGAAACGCCGGGGCCAGGCGACGATCATCAATGAACTGCACCACCGAATACAACTCGTCGAGTCGGTTCTCCAACGGCGTGCCGGAGAGCACGAGCGCGAAGGGCGATTTCAAACTCTTGACGACGTTGCTGGTTTTGGCCTCCCAGTTCTTGATGCGCTGGCCCTCGTCCAAAATGATCAAGTCCCACTTCACGCGTTCGATCGACAGCATATCCTTCAATACTTGTTCGTAGTTGCAGACCGTGAAGAAGCATTCGTTGTCGTATTGCTCCGCCCGCTCCTCCGCACTGCCGAGGATCAGCTGAACGTTACGACCGGAAAATCGCTGTATTTCATTTCGCCACTGCGACTTCAGCGAAGTCGGACAAATCACCAACACCTTGCTAATACCCGCTTCGCGCGCCATTAACTCCGCAACGCCGATGCCTTGAATCGTTTTGCCGAGTCCCATATCATCGGCCAACACGGCTCGGCCAGCACCGACCGCAAACGCGATTCCGTCCATTTGATAGGGCAGCAGCTCGGCCTTGAGCAGATTCTTGCGGAGCGGATGGGCGGCGGGATCTCGCCGAATCTCTTCCGTCAACGTTGTCATACGGTCCATGAACAGACGCTGTTGAATCAGCTCTTCCGCGTCGGGATAAACCGTCACGCGGTAACCCTGTTGTTCCAACTTGCCGATGCGGCGAACAAGGTCATGCACGTCGTCAATGTCTCGGTCCAACAGCGGCTTGGCGATCTTTTCGGCATCGGGTTCGAGCTTGCTCGGCGGGACCAGTCGCAGCGTCATGAGTTCGCCGTAGTGGACATGGACCGCAAAGTGGCGACGTACCGCGGCTCGCCGCTTGTTGGCGGGGAACTTGGCTTTAACACGTTCCATCGCATAGAGGATGTGCTTACAGGTTCCCAGCGTATTCGTGCGGAAGTCGGGACAGGAGCAATACGACTCGCCTCGCTCTTCGCCGCGCAAGGCCAGCCGATACGACTTGCCGGACGTGGCGCTGGTGACGACATAATCGGTCCAAGCCTTCTTGGGATCAGCCGACTTCAACCTGAACTTTTCCAGCTTGGCTCGCTCGGCACGTTCGGCGATCGCTCGTTCGACAAGTTGCGCTTCGCCAAGGTGCTCGATTGGCAGATCAAGGATCGGAGCGTCGGCAAGGCCGAGCAAATACTTATCTTCCAAAATCAACGAGAACGCCGCGCCGACATGCTTACAGGTCTGCTCACAAGTCGTGCAGTTCCAATGCAGCCGGTTCCGCTCGGACGCCATCAGGGTGATCGTGACGACGACTTCGTCGTCGATATCGAAGTCTTTCAGCTTGAGTCGAAACAGATCTCCGCCCAGATAGACATCACGCTCGACATCGATATCGTCGAACGTCCCGCCCTCTTGGAGCAACCGCTTGCCATGTTCGCCCAGAAGCTGGCAAGTCGAGACATACGTCAGCCGCGACAAGCGATCCTGCAACGTGAGCTTCTTACTCTTCTTGGTCTTCATGACGGAGACTCCCTTCAGCAGATTCAATCGCGCGTCAATACGAGTCGGCGATTTTAGCACAGTCGTGTTGGGTATTGCAGCCCCGGATGTCCATCTTCAGGTTGGAAGGTGCCGAGAAGAGTGCCAACGAATATAGGGAGACGACGAATATTTGACGATAGATCGGTTCGCCATTCGTCGTCTCCCTATATTCGTTGGTCCACAGCGTTCATGCACAGGCACTGACATTGGGCCGCTGTCATCGCGGACGGAAGCAACTTACACTTGCTAATTAACCTCCCGCTCCCCGATCCGCCAGCCTCGCACCCAATTCTCGAATATGCCCGCCTACCTCGAAGAGCTAACGATTCGCCTCGGCACCGGACTTGGTGAAGTCCCGGAGGCGGTTCGCGATCGCCACGCGAGTTATCTCAAGGCGGCACAACAGCCAGATGGTGGGTTCGCCGGTCGCGAAGGCGGAAGCGATTTGTACTACACGGGCTTCGCGTTGCGTTCGCTGGCGGTGCTGGGAGAGTTGACGGGCTCGCTCGCGGAACGGTCGGCTGATTTCCTGCGCAGCAAGCTATCGGGCCAAGAGACGATTATTGACTTTCTGTCGTTGGTATATGGAGCGATGCTGTTGGATGCTGCGGCAGGGATCGATGTCTTCTCGGCGGCTGCTCCGAACTGGCGTGACGCCGTCGCGGATGCACTTGAGAAACTGCGACGCGACGACGGCGGTTATGCCAAGGCCGAGCAGGGCGCGGCGAGCAGCACCTATCACACGTTCTTGGTGCTACTCTGCCGCGAATTGATCGAGCGTCCGTTGCCTCACCCGGAACGCGTCGTCGAGTTCATCATGTCGCAACAAGCCGAAGAAGGCGGCTTTCGCGAGATCCGAGCCAGCAAACGGGCCGGCACCAACCCGACGGCCGCAGCAATCGGAACCCTGCGGATTCTTGGCGCATTGAACAACGACATTCGTGAACACACGCTCGACTTCCTCGTCGACATGCAAACCGACGAAGGCGGATTGCGAGCCAATACGCGAATCCCGATCGCGGACCTGTTGAGTACCTTTACGGGAAGCCTTACGCTGATTGATCTGAACGGACTGCACGAGATTGATGCGGCGGCGGCGAGACGGTTCGCGGAGGGACTTCAGCTTGAAACCGGCGGCTTTCACGGTGCGGCCTGGGATACGGCTCATGATGTGGAGTATTCGTTTTATGGAATCGGTTGCCTGGCGGTACTGAGATAGTGACTAGTGATCTGGTTGCCCGCGAATCACGCGAATTGACGCGAATGCCTCGCCGTAAGTTGCGGCACGCGCGGCTGATTTCAACCCGGTTTTGTACTACGATGTCTTGCTGTGTTATTCGCGCACATTCGCGTCATTCGCGGGCCAGCTCATTCCTGTCCGTGATACACATACCGCGTTTGCAACCACGAAGGAGCCGTTCGATTGGCTGATTTAATCGTTAAGAACGTCGCCAAGGAGTACCCAACACGTGGCGAGCCACTGGTTGTATTACGAGACATCTCGTTCGAGCTATCCGCTGGCGAGAACGTCGCGATCCTGGGGCCGAGCGGTTGCGGTAAGAG
>CAUJKL010000810.1 GCA_963204995.1 Planctomycetota bacterium
AGAGTGAGATTGCGCGGGGTGCCCGGCACGATCTGGAGATCACCGGTGAGGCCCGTGCTCTCGTAGTACTTCTCGTCAAGCGCGTTGCCGAGCTTCAGGTTGAGCGCGTATTTGTCCCACTCGTACGTCAGGGCCAGATCAAGCAGGGTGTAGCCCGGCATTTCCATGAGGCGCGGGTTATTGGCTGCCGGCACGACGCCCTGGTAATCACCGACGTAGGCAAGTCCCGTCCCAAGGCGGAATCCATTGCCGAAGTCGTAGTTCGACCAGACGTTCGCGCTGTGCTCCGGCGAGTTGGCGAGCCGGGCGTCCACTTGTACCGGAACGTTCGAGGCGATCACTCGCGCATCGGTGTAGGCATAGCCGAACGCCAGCTGCCACGAGCCGGTCAGGCGCATGTCAGCCTCGAGTTCGACTCCGTCCGAGCGCGCCTTGCCCAGCTGGTCGTAGCACACGCCGAGCGGGCACGTGAAGCTGTTCATCAGATTGAGCTGTTCGATGCGAAACAGCGCGATGGATGCGGAGATCCGCCCGTCAAACAGGTCCTCGGTCTTGACTCCGAATTCGATCTGCTCTCCGACCAGCGGCACAAAGGGGTTTTCGCCATTGATGTCCTGGTCGTCCGGGTCGGCTGGCACGTAGGATTCCGAATAGCTGGCGTAGATCGTCCAGTTCGTGTTCGGCTGGAACAGCAACCCGCCCATGGGCAGCGCCGACTTGCGCGAAACCTTCTCGACGGGAGCGATGCCCGGTGTGCCCAGATTCCTGAGTGTCTGCTTGTCCTCGAAGCCGCGCAGGCCCAGCGACAGCTTCCAGCGCTCGCCGATGCTGATCAGATCCGAAACATAGAACGCGACGTTGCGACTCTCGTTGCCGTTGTTGGTAAGGAGATTCGGCGTGGCGGGATTGAAGGCCGGAATATCGTCATAGTCGACGCTCTCGTACACCGGATCATAGATGTCAATGTCGAAGCAATACGGACCCGGGCACACGCTGTTGAAGAACTTGAGCCGCGTCTCGCGGGTCTTGTCTCTGCCAATGGTGACGCCCGCAACGAGCTTGTGCGAGATCCGTTCGCCGGACAGGCTCATCTGCAGGTTGCTGTCGAAATTCTCGTAGGTGCGTGCCGTGTCCAGTACACGGGCACGCCGGGTCAGCGTGCGCAGATCCGGGCGGATCCGCACGTGGCTGAACTCCTTCTGGAAACTGTCGTATTCGACCCGGCGCAACGAGGTATTCCACTGCCACTGATTTGCGAACATGTGTGACAGGAACAGGCTGGCAGTGATCCCCTCTTCCTGACGCGAGCTTTGCGGACCGCTGTAATTGGTGGTGATGTCGGCCACCAAGCTGACGTCCCGATTCGGCGCCACCAGACCCTGGTCGAAGCTGGCGTCACTGTCTCGGTACTCGAACTGTGCCGTCAGCCGGGTCGAGTCGCTGGCGTTCCAGGTGATGCTCGGCGCCACATAGGTGGTCTTGGCAAAGCCGAAGTCGCGAAATGTGTCGACGTCACCGTACTCACCAAGCAGGCGGTAGAGCACGACGCCCTCATCGTCGAACGCACCCGTGGTATCGAATTCGACGCGATAGCCGTTGGCATCGCCAAAGCTGCGGTCGTCTCCGAGGTAGGTCGACCCCTTGACGCCAATCATTGTCTCGCGCTGTGCCTGCGGTTTCTTGCGGATCAGGTTGATGAAGCCGCCCGGCTGGTTCTGTCCGTACAGCACCGACATCGAGCCTCTTACCAGCTCGATGCTCTCGAGGCCGACGGTGGGTGGGGAACCGAAGCGCCCGGAAAGCCCTGGCAATCCATCGACCAGGATCGAGTTCTGGTCATCACCCGAACTCTTGAAGCCGCGGAACGTGATGTCGAGACCGGTGAGCCCCGCGCGCTTCACGCCAGTCATGTAATTGAACACGGAGCCGAGATCATCGGCCTCGATCGCGTCAATGAGGGCCTCGCTGTAGCTCTGCACGGAGAATGGCGTATCCATTACCGGGATATCCATTTTCATCGCGCTTTCTGCCGCGGTGTTGTAGAACTTGCCGGTCACCTCCACGGTGTCGAGCGAGCGCGCCTCCTCCGCCTCCGCAGCCTCGGTCTGTGACGCAGCTTCCTGCTGTGCCTGTGCCGCGGCAGCCGCCGCTGCCATCACCAGCGCCACACCGACCGCGCGCGAGCCCTTCATGACCATGCTTTTCTCCCCGGATAAACCAGCTCTTGCGGTTACAGGCGGGCAGCCACCACATGGAAATCCGTTTGTCGTGCTTGCCATGGGCACCCCCCTGATCGGCAGCGGGCGCGCCTTGCGGGCGTTTCCGCGGATGGGGAGGGAGTCTAGGAACTTCTCCCTGTCTACAACCTGTCTGATTGCCGCCCGTCGCGGCGAATGCCCCTGACCAACGAGCATGTGAATGGCAGAAAACCGCACTTTATTGGCGACGCGGGCGAATGTGTCCGTCAGGTCATTGCGAAGTGTCGTCTTGGTCTCGTTGATCCGCTTCCACTCCGGCTGCTTCATCAGGACATCTTTTCTTGAAGATCTCCTTGGCAGCTTCATCAGCACCGCAGCAACTGTCGAGTATCTGCGCAACATCCGATTCTCCCTTGACGTCTTCATGAATGTCATCGCGCGAACAGTGGAAACAACCCGAGAGCGATTGAGGCCACCAGCATCAGCAGGCAGATCAACGCCGCCCACATCAACGTGAAGCGCTGGTGATCGCCGAAGTCGACACCCGCCAGCCCCACCAGCAGATAGGTCGAGGCCACCAACGGGCTCAACAGGTGAATCGGCTGTCCGAACAGCGAGGCGCGCGCCATCTCCACCGGGTCGATGCCCGCACTGCCCGCCACCTCGGCCACAATCGGCAACACGCCGAAATAGAACGCATCGTTCGAGATGAAGAACGTGAATGGCATGCTCGCGAGCGCGGTGATGACCGCGAGCGACGGAGCCCACGACTGCGGCACGACCTGCAGCAGGCTGTCGGACATGGCCTTGACCATGCCGG
>CAUJKL010000811.1 GCA_963204995.1 Planctomycetota bacterium
CGTTCCCTCGCAATGGCACTGAGATCATCGAGATCGTCAGCCTTCACGTCCGGTAGCTTGATGTCGAGCCCTTCGTACAGATCGAAGTATTTTTTTGGTGCGAACAACGGGATATGCGGACGATAGAAGCCGACGCAGACCAAGAACGGCTGCTCATGACGAAGCCGCACTCGCTCCGCTGCCCACGTAGCAATTTGACCGTCCCCCATATCCTCGTCTTCCACGTCGAGCGGGCCCCAATCGAACGACTCGCCGTCCGACGTATCCGGATTCCGGTCACTGGGCATGCGATTCAGAGGCAGTACGATTTGTTTGCCTTTCAGCTCTGTCACGTGTCGTGGATTCGACGTTCCCTTGCTGGGAAGCTCGGCGGCTGAGTACTTCACCTGCGCGCCAGAGAACGGACTCCAACGCAACTCTGGATAAAACTCCTCGTCGAAAAGGTGTTTGCTCGTCTGGTGCAACAGCTTGCCGGTGCCATACGTACGATAGCCCGCCGCTTTGAAATGCTGTGGGATTAACGCAAGATCGGGCCGCAGCTTGCGGATGTTGGAATCGTCATTGGCTAACACGCCGGTCTCGAAGGGCTGCCGACCGCTGAACACAGCAGCACGAGACGGATTACACAGCGGCGCGGCACAGTGGGCGTTCGCGAACAGCACACCGCGCTTCGCCAAGCGGTCAATGTTCGGTGTCTTGACCTGCGGATGCCCGCCGAGACAACCGATCCAATCGTTCATATCATCGATGGCGATGAACAAGACATTGGGTTGGGCTGCGTTAGCTGGCATGACGCCAACGAACGCTACGAGCAACAGGGCGATGAACGGCACGCAAGGGAGTTTCATAATTGTTCCAAAGAAAAAATCTGTTTTGAGTATGCGGTGACGACCAGTCCGTGGCGCGAGGTGCATTCTAACTTGTTTCGCAAGTGATGCCACGAACGCCACGAAAAAGTTAGTCATGTAAAGTAGAATGCTAGTCGCTGCGGCGCTTGTTCAGTAGAATGCCTACTGTTTGGTGGCATCACGATCCTTCATTACGCCGCGTGAAACACCTGCTCACGCTACTCTTGCACGAAGGAACGCGCGACGAACTCGTCGGCGACTAGCTCATGCCCATCGAATGGCAAGAATCCCTCGATCAGACAATTGACGAACACTTCGGAACACTCGTCGAAGTCCGTCGACGTCTTCATGCACATCCCGAGCCGTCTGGCGAAGAACGCGACACAACGTTGTACTTGTATCAACGGCTTGATCGATTGGGGTTTGCGCTGCGAATGGGAATGGATGGCTGCGGTGTTATTGCCGATACCAATACGGCTCCGTCGGCTGGCATAATCGCGATTCGAGCCGATATCGACGCACTGCGTATTCACGACGTCAAGCAAGTCGAGTATCGCAGCCGCAACGACGGCATCATGCATGCTTGCGGTCACGATGCGCACACGGCAGCCGCGTTTGGTGCGTTGACTGCGGTCAAACGTTTAGTGGATCGGGGACAGCTTCCTTGGCCAGTATCGCTGCGCGGTATCTTTCAGCCTGCCGAGGAAACGTGTGCCGGTGCGCGGCAGATGATCGAGGCGGGGGCGATCGATGGTGTCGCGTGCGTGGTGGCGCTGCACGTTGACCCAAGTCGTCGAGTCGGAAAGATTGGGTTACGTGAAGGTGTGTTGACGGCCAACTGCGACGAAATGCATATTCAAATCAACGGCCGAGGCGGACATGCTGCCCGACCGCACGAGGCGAACGATCCGATTGCCGCTGCCGCACAACTCGTCAACGCGCTGTATCTCTACATCCCGCGTGTCACCGATAGTCAAGACGCGACGGTGGTAACCATCGGCCAGATCGCTGGCGGTGAAACGGCCAACATCATTCCCGAACAAGTGACACTGCGCGGCACGATCCGAACGTTGGATCCGGTCGTGCGACAACAGACGATGCAACACATCTGCCGCATCGCGTCAGGGATTGGCAGCACGACCGATACGAAGATCGACGTCCAATTCGGATTGGGCTGTAACTCGGTGGTCAACGATTCGCGATTGGTCGGAGCCTTGAGGCAAGCGGGGCGCGAGGTCGTTGGGCCGGAAGGACTGGATGAGATCGGGCGGCCCAGCATGGGAAGTGAGGACTTTGCGTTTTACGGCGAACGAATTCCCACGGCGATGTTCCGGCTTGGCTGTACGTCGGAGCGGTGTGGCGGTTCAGGGCTGCATACGCCGACTTTTGATATCGACGAGGAAGCACTTCGTATTGGCGCGAAGATCCTGGCACGCGCGGCGATCTATCTGGCCGACCCTGATCGCGAGCCGTGAGTCGAGGTCCACTTGACCACGGCATATCGTGATCATCTCGTAAAGCGACACTCATCATGAGCAAACTGAAATTCAATTCCAATGATCGCCCGACGCTAGGAATCGAGTTGGAGCTCGCGCTGGTGGACGGCGAATCGATGGCGCTGACCAGCGCCATTGAAAGCGTGCTGGCCGCATTGCCAGACCGCGGCGGCGCGTGCTTCAAGCCGGAACTCATGCAGTGTGTCATCGAAATCAACACCGGCGTCTGCGAAACGATTGCCGACGCGGAGCACGACCTGCGCGGCAAGCTGCAGATCACCGAAGCGATCGCCGATCAACTCGGACTGCGATTGTGGTGGGGAGGGACACATCCCTTCTCGTTGTGGAGCGAACAACAGGTGACCCCTAACGACCGCTACGAAGGTCTCATCAGTTTGCTGCAAGAGATGGCGCGACGGCTCGTGACGTTTGGTCTACACGTGCATGTCGGCGTCGATTCGGGAGACAAGGCGGTGATGATCTGCGATCGCATCATGCAGCACCTGCCGACACTTCTCGCGCTCACTTGCAGCAGCCCGTTTTGGGAGAATCGCGCCACGGGCCTACAATCCCATCGATCGAAAGTCATGGAAGTGCTCCCGACGGCGGGCCTGCCAACCGTCATGCGGAACTGGAGCGAGTACGTGTGGCTGGTGAATCACATGGTCGATACTGGTTTTATCAACACCATTCGCGAAATCTGGTGGGATGTTCGGCCTCATCACAATTTCGGGACGGTCGAAGTCCGCGTTTGCGACATGCCAGGCAACTTGGACGACACGCTGGCGATTGCAGCCATGGTCCAGTGTCTGGTGCAAGCGTTGTCGGATGAGATCGACGAGGGAACTTATCAAGGCGACTTCCATCCCATGATGGTCCGACAGAACAAGTGGCGGGCCGCTCGCTACGGCACGAGGGCGCAGTTGGTCAATTCGCACACGCACGAAGTGGAATCAGTCAGTCAGATCGTCGCGAGCTTGATTCGCTGGTTGATGCCAACTGCCGAGGCGCTGGACTGCGTCGCGGAATTACAGCGTGCGCAAGCGATTGCCGACGGCCCCAGTTGGGCCGATCGCCAAATCGCCATCTTGAACGAAACCGGCGATCGCCAAGAAGTGGTGCGACGTATGACGGCTGAGTCGCGGGTGACTTGAATGTTCGAACCGGCGTCGGCTAATGGCACGACGCTGTTCGGTCAATCAGATCTCCTTCGGCGACGGAAATCCTTGACGAAGGTGGGAAAAAAGGGCGCAGCCAATTGATTTCTCGAAACCCATCCGGATTATTCATCAGCCGCTAGGCGATAGCCTGCGGTTCTCGCGAACTTGGGGAGAACCGCACGCTATCGCGAGGCGGCTGACTTGCGAGGTGTTTTGGGCCAGATAGACGTAACTCTTTTTGCAAACGTGTATTTTTGAGAATAGTAACCGGTTCATGGCTAATCCGGGCTATTCCCCGGTAGTGCCTGGAGTGAACTTCTTCAGTTGTCCGCGATCTTGTTGTTGCAGTAATTGCTGGACGGCGCGGCGCTGCGTGGCGGCTCCTTCGGCCCCTTGAATCGCCGTGCCGATTTCCGCAGGATTGAGCCCGCCGGTCAATTGCATCCCTTCGACTTCGATCGCGGCCACACGCAGCTCGGTCAGCGCTGCGGCGTAATCCAGCTGCGTCTCGAAATAGACTTGGCGCGCATCGAGCACGTCGGCCAGCGGAAACTCGCCTCGCTCGTATCCACGGATCGTCAGATCGAGGCTCTCCTGAGCGCCGGGTAGCAAATCGTTTTTCAGCGTCTGGACTTGATTGCAGGCGCTGGCATATTGCCGGTACGACACGGTGAAGGCATCGCGCAGTGCCAACTCGGTGCGTTCAATTTCAGTTTCCGCTCGCCGCAGTTCGTGGTACGCCGTGTGAATTCCGCCTTGATTGCGGTTAAAGATCGGCAGCGGTAGTGCTAGTAGCGTCTGGACGTTGGTGAACCTCTGCGTGCTGTCGCGTTCGACCACGACTTGCCCGGTGATGTCGGGAACGCGTTGAGCCTGAGCAAGCTCCCAGCCTTTGCGAGCGATTCCAGTCTGGGCATAGAGCTGTTGCAGCAGCGGGCTTTCGTCGCGCAAGCGTTGCCACTGTTGCTCTTCGTCCAGATCGGGAATGTCATCTTCTAAGTCGCCTACCAAAGGCGCTGGCGACAAGTCTGGCGTGCCCATCATATCTGTCAGGTGCTGCCACGCGGCGGCGTATTGGTCTTGGGCACTGCGGACGGCCAACTGGATTCGTTTCAGTTGCATCTCGGATCGGACGACATCCAAGCGATTGATTTGCAGCGCCTTTTCGGCGCGCTGTGCCACGTCCAATCCTTCAACCGCGATTCTCTCCAAACGGCGGGCCACATCCAGTGTGTACTGCGCGCCCAACGTATCGTAATAGCGGGCACGCACGTCATTCAGAACGCGATGTCGTTGCGCATCGAGTCCGTGAATCGTATCCTGCAACCCGAAGCTCTCTTCCTCGCGGGCCAACCGTAATTTACCGGCCGTTACAAAGGTCTGCTGAAGGAAAGCACCGTGTGTACGGGACTGAGTCGGTTGGTCCGGGTCGGAGCGGAGATATCCCGCCACGGGATTCGGATATAGCCCGACTTGCGTCCACGCACCGCGCTCTTTTTCAATCTGACTTTGAGCCAATCGCAACGTCGGGTTGTTGGCCAAGGCGATTTCTTCCAGTTGTTCCAGCGTTAACTCGCCCCCCTGCGTGGGAGCCGCAGGGACGTCCACCGGTTCTGGCTCAGGCAGAAACGTTACCGATGGCATGTAAGCGACCGGTTGAACGGAGTTTGGCAACTCCCGACGCGGTTCGGGATCGCAAGTTTCGATTGCCATTGCGGGTTCGCGATGCGGGGCGACAGCCGCTGGATAACCGCGCGGAGCGACCTGTGCTGCTTGGCATCCCGCCAACAGGCACGCCAGCAACACGGCGATTACTCGCTGAAACTTCATTTAGTCCGCTACGATTAATTCGTGGTGCAATCGCTGCCGCACGCTGTATTTCCCGTCGCTTGGACGTTCAACCTACATCGCGAGCGCAACAGTCCACTATCCGTTATCTATCGCCTAATTCGAGATTGCCGCTTGAATCAGTTTTTCCGTTTAGGCGTATCACACAAGGGTTTGCGTTGCGAGAAAGATTGACACCTTTGGACTGCGGTGACTTGTCACCGCTTTGGTCTGTGGCGCAGCCACTTACTTTTTCTTTGGCATCACGCGAGGAAAGCGGCTGCGCCGCATAAGAAAGCTGTGACAAGTCACAGCACTCCAAATGTGATACCCTCCACCGCGTGAACTATGATCCTGGATAGATATCGAGTCGGTGGGGGAATCGATTCCACATAGATTCCTCGCGATCATGTAATATGACCGTTTTGTAATCTTGCTGTCATGCAGGCGCAGCCGCAGGAGGCGAGAATCCGGCACATGAAGCTCTTAATCATTGAGGATGAAGCGAAAACCGCGGCCTACCTTCACAAGGGATTGACGGAGAACGGGTTTGTCGTCGACGTGGCCAGGCGCGGAGATAAGGGACTGGACCTGGCTTGGGCCGGTGACTACGACTTGATCATCCTGGACGTGATGCTCCCCGGCCAGGACGGTTGGGAAGTGCTGGCGCGGTTGCGAAAGGACGGTCGCCAAACTCCGGTGCTGCTGCTCACCGCTCGCGACTCGGTGCAGGACCGCGTTAAGGGCCTGAACCTAGGTGCCGACGATTATCTCATTAAGCCCTTTGCCTTTTCAGAACTACTGGCCCGGATTCGAACCCTATTGCGCCGCGGCCCCGCGCGGCAGACGGAAATCGTAAACGTTGCCGATATCGAGCTGGACCTCGTGCGGCACAAAGCCACTCGTGGCGGCAAGCGGCTCAACCTGACCCCCAAGGAGTTTTCGCTACTATCCTTGCTGGCGCGGCGAACTGGCGAGGTCTTGTCGAGGACGATGATTGCCGAACAAGTGTGGGACATGAACTTCGACAGCAACACCAACGTCGTGGACGTCCACGTCCGCCGCTTGCGATCCAAGGTCGATGACCCCTTTCCGCTGAAATTGATTCACACCGTGCGAGGCGTCGGGTATGTCCTGGAAGAACGAGCGTCCTAGCACGGAGATCGCCGTGGACAAGGCTAATCGTCCGTGGTCTCTCGCCATGCGGCTGACCATTTGGTACGCTGGTTCAGCGTTCGCCATTCTGCTCGTGGCCACAGGCATTCTCTACTTGGCGTTGGTAACAAATCTCGATCGTCAGGACGATCAATTCTTGGTCGATGAGGTCCACATTCTGCGAGATTTGCTGGCGGAGCGTCCGGAGTATGTGGACGCGATTCGGCAGGAAATCGAATGGGAGACTGCCGCTAGGCGGTATGCCAGAGTTTACGTGCGACTGCAGGACCACAAGGGACGGATGGTGGCGGAAACACCGGGGATGAGTGAGATACTTCCGGCTGACGCCTTTCCCATTGCTGTCGCTGGGGCAGATATGACAGCAGGCATCGACACAACAACACATGACGGAACTCCCTATCGACTCTTGGCAGCGCAGATCGCCGATAGTTCACCCACAGGCGTCCACACAATACATATTGCAGCGGATCGTATCCAGCAGACAATGTTGATTGCCAAGTACCGCGCCACGCTGCTGGCTGTGCTATTTGTTGCATTGGCGGCCAGCAGCTTGGCGGGTCACATCATCGCTCGTCATGGCATCCAACCGATCGTCGAGGTTACAGCGATTGCCCGCCGTATCCGCTCGACGACATTGCACGAACGGATCGAAGTCGGCGACTTCCCTGCGGAGTTGTCGGCTTTGGCTGCCACCTTTAACGAAATGCTGGACCGCTTGCAGGAGTCGTTCGAACGGTTGTCACGATTCTCGGCGGACATTGCGCATGAATTGCGGACCCCCGTCAATAATCTGCGAGGCGAAGCGGAAGTAGCGCTTGGCAAGATTCGCTCGCCCGAAGAGTATCGTGAAACGCTTGCCTCATGCCTCGAGGAAACCGTGCGGGTGTCTCATATCAGTGACAGCCTGTTGCTCATGGCCCGAGCTGAATTGCCCGAGGCAGAGATGCCACGGGAACTAGTGGATGTGGATTTGGAGATCGAAACATTGCGGGAGTTTTACGAGGCGACGGCGGGCGAAGCGAACGTCCGTTTCGAAATGCAATCCGATCCAGCATTGTGGATTCATGCCAACCGATCACTGGTTCAGCGAGCCATCGGCAACCTCGTGGAAAACGCCATCGCGCACACACCACCAGGCGGCGAGGTTCGGGTGACTGCGAGTGAGCACAACGGTCAAATCAGCGTCACTGTTGCCGACACCGGCTGCGGCGTACCAGCAGAGGACGTCCCGCACATCTTCGACCGCTTTTATCGAGTTGAACGTGATCGTTCAAGCACGTCGGGCGGGGCAGGACTCGGCCTAGCCATTGTCCGTAGCATCGCCGAGTTGCATGGAGGAGACGCGAAACTCCGAAGCACGGTCGGTGTCGGCACCACCGCGACACTGTCATTCCCTCAGGAGCCCGCCTCCGATTGAACGCCGAACGTATAGAAGACCACATGCCAAGACGAACCACGGACAGTCCCATACACCCCGGCGATTCGCTACCGCACAACGTCAAATTGCTCGGTTGGGCGAGCTTCTTGAACGACATCGCCAGCGAGATGATTTATCCGCTGATGCCGCAGTTCTTGATCGGTGTCTTGGGCGGCAGCCGCTTTCATCTTGGCATCATCGAAGGCGTCGCGGACTCGGTTGCCAGTTTGCTGAAGCTGTGGTCAGGAGCACGGTCCGACCGAGTCGGGCGGCGAAAGAGCTTTGTCGTTTTCGGCTACGCGCTCGCCACCGTCGCTCGACCGGTTCTTGGTCTGGTCGTCGCCCCGTGGCAGTTTTTTGTAACTCGCGTCGTCGATCGAATCGGCAAAGGGATTCGCACATCGCCGCGCGACGCCATGATCGCCGACGCGGCCGACGCAAGCATCCGGGGCCGTGCCTTTGGATTTCATCGAGCGATGGATCACCTTGGCGCTGCCATTGGGCCCCTTTTCGCAATGGCGTTCTTGTGGTTTTGGCCGGGACAACTGCGAACGATGTTTCTCGTGACGATCGTGCCTGGATTGTGCGTCATGGGCTTGCTCGTCCTGGGGCTTAGTGAGCGGAGAGTCAAAGGCGGCGGCGAGCCAGAAGTTCCGGCTCTCAACCCTCAACCCTCAACCCTCAACTCTCAACTCTCAACTCTCAACTCTCAACTCTCAACTCTCAACTCTCAACCCTCGACTCTTCTCCGGCTCTCAACTCACTCGATGCCAACTTCGTCCGCTATCTACTGGCGTTGGTCGTTTTCACTTTGGGAAATTCCAGCGACGCCTTTCTTCTGGTAAGGGCTGAGGAGTTGGGCGTTCCGATCGCCGCGTTGCCGCTGTTGTGGTTCGCGTTCCACGTTGCCAAGAGCGGCGGGAATCTGGCGGCAGGCCGGCTCGTTGACCGTGTCGGAACGAGGGCTCCGATCTTTGTTGGGTGGATGATGTATGCCGCTGTCTACCTTGGATTCGCTTTCGCGACTGCGGCATGGCACGCATGGACGCTGTTCCTGGTTTACGCTGTCTTCTATGCTCTGACGGAGCCTGCGGAAAAGAAACTGGTTACTCAATTAATCGGAGTAGATCGACAAGGAATGGCATTCGGCTGGTACAACTTCGCAATCGGCATTTCGGCCCTGCCTTCGAGTTTGATCTTCGGAGGCTTATATGAATCATTCGGTCCCGCCGTCGCGTTTGGATGGGGGGCGATGCTGGCTCTCGCTGCCAGTGCCGTGTTCACAACCGTTCGTCCGCATCTCTGAACCGGATTATTCATCAAACTTGTGAGGTGTTGTGGGTAAGATAGATGCAACTCGTTTTGCGCACGTATATTTTGAACAATGCTAACCGGTTCATGAATAGTCCGGGCTAGAATTTAGACGACACACGAGTCACAGCGCGACCGTTTCTCGACCCCGCAGCGAGAGATGGCACCGTACGCACGACACGGTGCCTTCCAAGACCGGAAGGTGCTTTTTCATCTCGGCTATTTCGTCTACTTGGGTTTTTGTGACTGCGTGGACCGGGACGAATTCGTGCGCGATGTCGGCTTCGCTCCCAACTGTCGTAAGCGGGCTTCGCCTTGATTGACGAGCGCACGGGCAGCGTCGGCAACGTGCTTTGACTTGCTTAAAGCTTGCTTGTCTCCAAACGAACTCCCACCGACCGTCTTCGCATGTTGTTCTCCCGCGAGCTCCCTTTGGCGCGCGTCCGACAGATCTCGCTGCGCCGCGATCCAATCCGGATCGTCTTGAAACAACTTCTGTTGCAATCGCTCGACCTGAGCCGCTGTTTCCTTGAGAGTTTCCTTGGCGACGCGATACTTCTGGTCTTCTTCCAGCGTTCGTTTCTGAATATCGGAGAGCGTTGCGACATCAACGAGCCGCGCTGTATCGACCGACTTGGCTTCGTGTTCCGGCAGATGCAGCGCACCATGAATCGCCAGATGAATTTCTTCCTTGGCTTGAGCTTCAGCAACCAACGCCTTCGCCAGATCGGAATCCTTGGCTTGCTCGGCCAGTATTTCTGCTTCGATGGCGTGTTGCGTTTTCAAGGCTTGGACGACATCATCCTCGGCGCTCTCGATCTCCACGCGTATGCCCGATAACTTTACCAACGCCTGATTCACTTCGGCTTGGGACATCGCCGTATTCGACTCGGCCGCGGCAAGCATTTGCCGGGCGGTCGCAACCTGTCGCTGAAGGGTGTTTACCAGTTGAGCTTTGCGCGCGGAGGCTGCCGCGGCAGCACTTCGATTCCGATTTCGATAATGACTGTTGTTTCGATTGCTGTTGTTTCGGTACTTGTTGGCGGCAGGGACGTCGCTCAAGACTCCTGCCAACACAATCGCGACTACGATACCTGCCAACAGCAGTCTGCTGCATAGACAATGATTGACCGGAGAGCGTGGCTCCCGGTGTGACGATTCAATAAATCCGTTTACCGCCATGATCTGAGTCCTCTCGGGTGGTGATCAGGTTTTGCATCTCTTAGCCGATTCGCTGTCCGTCGGCTACGCTGATTATAGTATCGAGCCTTGTCGTCTGCCTCTGGCGGTTAACACTTCTCATTCACTTCTCATCGTTCTTCGCCGTCATCGCCTTTCGGTTCAAACCAGCGATAAATTGCCGGTAATACGACCAGCGTCAGTAAGCTGGAAGTAAGCACACCGCCAATGACGACCGTCGCCAATGGTTGTTGTACTTCGGCACCAGCACTGGTGGAGATGGCCATCGGCAGGAAACCGAGAGCGTCGGTCGTGGCGGTCATCAGCACCGGGCGCAGGCGGTCCATCGCGCCTTGATAGATTGCGTCGTTGATCGCGGCACCTGTTCTGCGCAGGTCGCGAAAGTGTTCTACCAGCACCACGCCATTCATCACGGCAATACCAAACAAGGCGATGAAGCCGACGCCCGCAGAGATTGAAAACGGCATGCCGCGCACCCAGAGCAAGAGGATGCCGCCCGTGGCCGCCATCGGGACGTTCAGGTAAATCAGCAGCGCCAGTCGGCCCGAGCGGAAGGCCATATAGAGCAGCGAGAAGATCAGAAACATGGCGACCGGCACGGCGATCATCAAGCGGCGATTGGCTTCTTGCAGATTTTTGAATTGTCCGCCCCAGGTGATGCGATAGCCGGGCGGTAGTTTGACGTTTTGTTCGACGGCTTGCTGAGCGTCAGCCACAAAGCTGGCCAGATCACGACCGCGGACGTTGCACTGCACGAGGATGCGGCGATGAATATCGTTGCGGCTGATTAACGCGAGCCCCTCTTCGATCACGACATCCGCCAGTTGCTCCAAGGGAATCTGGCGACCAAGCGGGTCCGCGATCTTCAGTTTTTTGATGGACTCAAGATCGGCTCGCCATGCTGGCGCTAGACGCACCTGGAGTGCGAATCGTTTTTGCCCTTCGAACACTTGTCCGACTTCGTGTCCGCCGACTACCGCTATCGCGTCCAGCACGTCGCGAGCATTGATGCCGTAACGGGCAATCTGATCCCGCTTCACCTTGACCCGCAGGTACGCCATCCCGCCGAGTTGCTCAGCCCGCACATCGGCCGCGCCTTGCACGCGCCCAACGGCTCGCACGATCTCGTCGGCCTTTCGCGACAGAGTTGGCAGGTCGTCCCCGTACAGACTGATCCCGACGTCCGCTCGCACACCGGCAATCAACTCCTGGACGCGTAATTCAATCGGCTGGCTGAATCCAAAACTCTGACCTGGAATTTGTTCGGCCAAGGTCTCTTCCATCGCTTCGACCAGTTCTTCCTTGTCGTCGAATCGCTTCCATGTGGATTTTGGTTTGAGCATGACGAAGATGTCGCTCCGGTTGACGCCCATCGGGTCGGTGGCGATTTCCGCGCGACCAATCTTCGAGATGACGGACTGTACCTCGTCCGGGAATTCGTCCAGCAGCGTTTGTTCGATGTCGGTACTCAACCGGATTGACGTTTCCAGCGAGACGCTTTGCAGGCGATAGCCTTCCATCGCGATATCGCCTTCGTCCAACTTGGGAATGAACTCGGCACCGAACCGAGAAGCAAGCACCAAGCTGCCTGAGAAGACAGCAAAGGCAGTGATCGCGATCAAGAAGGGATGAGCGATTGCGCGGCGAAGTACGGGTCCGTAACCGCGTTTGCAGATTCGCACCAGCCAAGTTTCCTTGTCGCTGATGTGGCGAGCCAGGAACAACGAGGCCATGACCGGAATCACGGTCACGGACAGGACCAACGCGCCCGCGAGCGCCGACATAAAGCTGAACGCCATCGGGCGGAACATCTTGCCTTCGATGCCTTGCAAGCTGAGGATCGGCAGAAAGACAATGATGACCACCAGGCCAGCGAACAGAATCGGCCGGCCGACTTCCGCACCAGCGTCGCGAATGGTTGAGAGTCGAGAGTCGAGGGTCGAGAGTTGAGAGTCTGTTCTTGCTCTCAACTCTCGACTCTCAACGCTCAACCTTCTGACGATCTGCTCGACCATCACGACGGAACCATCCACAATGATGCCGAAATCCAAGGCCCCCAGGCTCATCAAATTCGCGGGCACTCCGGCCAAGTGCATGGCCGTGAACATGAACAGTGCGGAAAGTGGAATCGAAGCCGCGACGATCAGTCCCGCTCGCCAGTCGCCCAACAGCAGAAACAGCATGACGATCACCAGCACCGCTCCGCCCGTGATGTTGTGCCGCACCGTGGCGATCGTGCGATCGACCAGAGCCGTGCGGTCGTAGAAGGTGTCGACATAGACGCCGGGCGGCAACGTCTTTTCGATTTCTCGAATCCGCTCATCCACGCGGCGAGCGACGAGTCGCGAGTTCTCGCCCATCAGCAGCATCGCCGTGCCCGTCACAATCTCGCCGCGACCGTCGCGAGTTGCAGCTCCATATCGAATCATCGGCGCGAAGCGGACTTCGCCCAAATCGCGGATCATGATCGGCGTGCCGTCCGCGCGGCTGTCCACCACGATCGTCGCGATGTCCTCGAGACTGCCGATCAGGGCCTCGCCACGGACGAGTTGTTGTTCGTCGCGATGCTCGATGTAGCCGCCGCCTTCGTTGGCATTGTTCTGCCGCAGCGCGTCGAACACTTGCGTCAGCGAAATGTCGAAGTTCAGCAGCTTGTTGGGATCGACCTGCACCTCGTAGGTTTTAAGTTCACCGCCATGCGTATTGACTTCGATGACACCGGGCACACTCCGCAGCTGGAAAGCGATCTGCCATTCGAGAATCGTCCGCAGGTCCATCACACTGTATTCGTAGCCGGGTTTCGCGCGGACCTCGAAGTGATAGATTTCTCCCAGGCCGGTGGCGATCGGTCCCATTTGCGGATCGCTAATGCCGTCGGGGATATTGTTGCGAGCTTCCTGCAATCGCTCGTTGACCAGATTGCGCGCCCAGTAGATGTCGGTGCCGTCCTCGAAAACCACGGTCACGTTGGAAAGTCCCGCCAGGGAAAGCGAACGGATCTCGGCAACTCGAGGCATCCCGCTCAACGAGGTTTCGACCGGGAAGGTGATGAACTGTTCGACTTCGACCGGCCCCAGACCGGGAGCTTGCGTTAGCACCAAGACCTGGACATTGGTCAAATCCGGCACGGCGTCCACCGGCAGATTCACCATCGACACGATGCCGAGCCCGACCATCACCAGCGTCAGCAGAAAGACGGCGAACCGGTTGTCGAGCGACAGATCGATGAGACGTTGAATCATTGGGATTCAGTATTCAGTATTCAGTATTCAGAGCTGCTTGGGCGTTCACCATTTCGCACCCGAACGCGACACCCTATTTCTTCCGCTCTCCGCTGTTCAACTAATCCTCGTCCGCGAACTGTTCGGCGAGCATCTGCGATTTCAAGAAGAACCCGCCTTCCACGACGAGCTCTTCATCGTTCGCGAGTCCGGCGGTGACCTCGAGCATATCGCCGCCCGCGCGGCCTGTCGTGATGTCGCGGCGAACGAACTCGTCGCCTTCAAGATGCACAAAAACAAACCGCTTGTTCTCGTATTCCTGAATCGCGCTGACCGGCACGGCCAGCACGTCGGTCAGGGGTTCGCCACGCAATTCCACCTCGACGAACATGCCGGGCTTGAGCAAACGCTGTGGGTTGTCGGCAATCGCGGTCAGCGGCAAGGTCCGCGTCTTGTCGTCCACCACCGATCCGGTTGAAAAGACGCGGCCCTCAAAGACTTGATCCGGATACGCGTTCACGCGAAAACGAATCGACTTGTCCATGAGATGTGTCAGCAACGGAATGTACTGGTCAAAAATGTCGACCTTGACCCAGACTGTGGATAGATCGGCGACGGTGAACAACATCGCAGTTGGATCGACGCGTTCCTCGAGGACGACATCTTTCTGGATGATCGACCCAACAAACGGGGCGGTGATTGTGTAATGCGAGACGGTCTCCGCGCCACTGCCTAGCGTCTCGGCGAGACCTTCCGTGTCGCTGACTCCGAGGATTCGCAGATTCAGTTCACTCACCGACTCAGCCGTCTTGGCCTTCTCCAACTCGTGCTCGGCGGCGAGTCGGCTGTGGCTCGAGGTGAACTTGATCTGCTCCAACAACGCCAGCATGGTCGCTTGGTCTGCTTCCAACGCAGCCTGGACGGTCAGCAGATCCTTGCCGGCCGTGATGCGTTGTTCCGAAAGATCCTTGAGCCGTTCATAGTCTGCCTGTGACTTGTGCAATCGGGCATAGGCCGAGACGAGTTGCGAGCGATAATCGCCCATGTCGCGGTCCAGAAAGGTCTCTTCAATCTGTGCGAGCGGAACGCGTTTACGCAATGATTCGATTAGCGCCTGCACGTTAGTCTCGACCGTTTGTTGCCATTGATAGTCCACGTCGGCCAGCCGAGTTGCCAAGCGGCTCTTGATCAGTTCGAGTTTCGCCAGTCCGATCTGTTGGCTATCGATGACGACGAGCGTCTGTCCAGCTGTTACTTCTTGTCCAAAGTGGACTGGTACCTCGTGGACCATTCCCTCGACCTGCGAGTAGATTTGAGCGAGGCGATCTTCGTTCAACGCCAACTTGCCCGTCACCTGCACGACTTGCGAGAGGGTCTCGCGATGGGCTGGCTCGATGCGGATACCGGCGATCTTCCATTTCGTTTGTTCTAAGCGAATGACACCAGCATCGCCTTCTTCAGTCGCTTGACCTTGCTCGGTATGTTCTGTGAGGCCAGCGGATAACCGCGGGCCGTTACTCAAGGCGAAGTAGGTGATCCCGCTCCCCGCGAGAGCGGCCAGCAGCACCACTGCAACGACGGCCAGCCAAAAGTATCGGCGATTCCACAAGTGCGTCACAGAATAGGCCTCTTCGGTCCTTGATCCCCTTCGTCAGTCATGCCGATTTCGCACCTGCAAACTGATATCAGCCACACAAACCGTACAATCGCCGCAAGCGATAGGAATTGGCTGTCGCGTCAGCGAACTAAATGGCAAGTAAGTTTAGCTCAATGATATTGAACGCATCGAGCATTATCGTGACGCGTTGATTACGGTTTCGTCAGATGAGCATAATCATCCGCGAGTTTGCCGAGCCGCTGCTGCAATTCCGATTTTTGCTGACGAAGTTTTTTCAGTTCCGTCAATCCAAAGAGCAGACGCATTTCGTGGTACAGCAGTACGATTGTCTGGCGGGCGCGACGCCAATAGTACACTGCGACCAACCCGGTAAACGGTGCCGCGATCAGCGCTGCCCACGCGATTCGCGGTTCATAAAACAGAAGGCCCAGCGTAACCGCCGCATACCAAATCAAATAAATCGGCACGCCTACCAATAACCGATGCGTTGAAATCGTGAGCCGTCCGGGCTGGTCCATCCGCGAGGCGATTTGGCGAACCAAGACGAAAGGAATGATGTGATACACCGTGCCAAACATGGCGGGGAGCAAAAATAGGACTAGCCAGAGCAGGTTCCAGGTCAGCAATAGGAATGCTTTGAGGCTGCTCATCTGCAAGATCGTCGAATTGATCCGGAGACCAGTTGCGGCGAGCTGATGACGATACTCTTCGATTGCGCTCGCGATGGATTCGGCTCGCGCCCGATCTTGCTTCAGGAAATAGTTCATAGCGTCGGCGATGTGTTTGCGCTGCCAAAGTAAACGGCCGAGGGTCCGGTCGGCGTCCGTAAGTGGCGGAACAAGGATCTCCAAATCGTCCAGCCACGGCTCCCATGCCGGATCTTCCAGATGCACGACGACTTGTTTCATGCGTGTTTCTAACTCTGCGGTAAGCGCATTCCTCGCTCGTCGGCTGTCGCCGTTGTGCTGCTGAAGCAACTCATCGATATCGATCGGTTGCGCGATCCGCACCAAGACAGAACTGCGGAATTGCTCCTTTCGCTCATACGCGATCCCCATCGGCACGACTTGCACTCCCTTGGCTCCGTCTTCGGCGGCTTGAATAGCCATGCGTGCCGCACCCGAGCGAATCATTTCAAGGTGCGCTTGGTCGGTGGACTTGCCTTCGGGAAAGATACCCATCGCGTGTCCATCGACCAGCACTTTCGCGCCGACGTCCAAGCTTTCGAGGTTGCGCCGAACTTGTTTCGCATCATCGCTACCTCGATAGGCCGGAATCATTCCCAGTGCCGACATAGGTGGACCGAGTACCGGGTGATCGAACAGCGGTGCCTTGGCCATGAAGCGAACGGGTCGGCGAGCAGCGATGCCGATGATGACCGGATCAATCAGCGAATTGCCGTGATTCGCGCACAACAGTACGGGCTGCGTCTGCGAGATTAAGTCGGCGTCGACGATCTCAATACGAGGGTAGTAAACTGCCACGAACCGTCGCACCGCCCAACGGATCAGGCCGCGTCGTTCATGGGATTCTTGATTTGACATGGTGTTACCCCAACTGTTGCGACCCTCGATTCTCGCGAGTCATGTGCCTCGCCGCAAGCGCCCGTTTGGCGACAGCATCACGGCGAACGCTATGTGATCGTTCCCCGATCAATGTACAACATGGCCGTGATTGCTTGGCTCGCAGCCCTTAGAACCTGACCATCGAAACAGTTCCGCAACCTCGACTCAGGCAGCAAAGAGTCCTGACCGCTTAGATCCGTCTCACGCGACGATCGAGATGAACTCGCAAGATGAAGGTGCCGAATCGCACGCCGGTGTCGATCCGTGTCAGCGATCTGTTTGCTGCGAGTGCGGCTGTTGACGACGAAGACGGGATGTCAGCAAGCGGCGTCGCACTCGCAAGTCATCCGCCGCAAGGTGAGCGGGCTTCGTCAACTGGGCCAGTTTGGCTGGCGACGGAATTGGCACGAGGCGGTCTTGCTCGACATCCCACAGCTTGAGCCGTAGGCAGGCCCAGACGTCACGCGGATGCAGCGATGTCGTCCCGGGAGAATGGAGTTCCTCGATCCCCGCCATCGCCTCGGGCAAGCGATAGAACGGAATATGGGCGTTCAAGTGGTGTACATGATGGTAACCGATGTTGCCGGAGAACCAGTGCATCAGACGGCTCATCTTGATATAGCTGGACGAATGCAGTGCCGCGAAGACGTAATTCCACCCAGAGCTGTCCCGAAGTTTGACGTCGGGATAGTTGTGCTGGCAATAGAACAGGTACGAGCCAAGTGCTGCGGCTACCACACATGGTACGATGAGCCCAAGTACGAGCCAGTCCCACGCGACGTATGCGAGTCCTATCCCAACGGACACATGCGCGACGAATGAAATTGCCGAATCGTAGTGCTTTCGTGGATTGATCAACAACGATCGCATACACATTCCGTACATGAAGATCGTCACATATCCGCAGGCGATCGTCAGGGGATGGCGAGCAAGCGAGTAGAGAAAACGCTCTTTCGCCGAGGCGTTCGCGTAAGCCTCGGTGGTCATCATGGGATAGGAGCCGATATCTGCTCCGAAGATTTTGGCGTTGTTCTTGTGATGATGGTTGTGCGAGCGATTCCAGATACTGGGCGGGTTCAACGCCAGCATGCCATAGATGAACATGATCGCGCGAGCCACAAACGAGCCGCGAAGTATCGTGCCGTGCTGAAAGTCGTGATACAGGATGAACAGTCGTACCTGGACGAGTCCTGCCAGCACGCTGCTCACGATACGCACACCCACGGGAAGCGACGTACATGAAAGAACGAGCAGCCCGAGGAATAGGACAA
>CAUJKL010000812.1 GCA_963204995.1 Planctomycetota bacterium
AAATTGTTTCACCATTACGTGTGGTCCGCCTTTTTTTCGTGGCACAACATCGCGTGCCCCCACCATTCCCGCACGACCACGAATTGGATTTTGGTATCACTTTATTTTCCCACTACCTCATCGAGAATCCGCTGAATCCCAGAGTTTTCCGTTCATGGATCGGGAGTTCTGCGACTGCCGCCAGTGCTCGCCCAGCGACACTACGCCTTTGAATCGCAGACTCTTAGTTCGAAAGGCTGCAACTTGTAGGGGGCACGCGGTTGCTCAAGATCGGCCGCTTCCTGGGTCGTAAAGAGCGTCGCATGGTCAGAGAGATTGTTTGGCAGCGGACAGTCTCTAGCACTAAGGTTGGCGAACACCACGAATTCCGGCGCTTGCTCGTAAGTCAGCGTTAGAATCTTCGATGGATTCTTATCGCTTGGCAGTCCGGAGAAGGAATCGATGAGTGTGGCAGTTGGTCGCAGGTGGTCTCGCAGTGCGGGCCATATTTTGCGTGCGGCGAGCAATTGCTGATACATTTGCCGTAGCTTCAAACGACGCGGCTCATCCTCCCAACGCCAACTCAGCTTTGCCGACTCGAGCGTTTTCGCGCGCGATGGATTGGGCAGCTGGCCCGAGACCCGGAATTGAGACGCTTCGATCCCCTGACGCCTGCCCCGCCGAACCGCTTTATTCAGCGATTCGTCCAGGAACGAGCAGAAGAACGGAAAGGGAGCTGTCTCGCCATACTCTTCACCCATGAACAGCATCGGAGTAAAAGGTGAAATCAGCAGCAGGGCGGCGGCTAATCGTTGCTGCTCGTCAGACACGAGCGTTGACAATCGCTCACCGCCCGGCCGATTGCCGACCTGATCATGATTCTGGATACAAACGACAACTCGCTCTCGCTCGATACTTTCAACTCGATTGCCGTGGCGAGCGCGGCGATATCGGCTGTAGCGACCGTCGTAGACCAGCGAATCGTTGAACACCTTCGCGAGGTGTTCGGCGCGACCGAAATCAACGTAGTACCCATCGTCTTCGCCTGTCAACAGAGCATGGATGCTGTGATGCAAATCGTCGGCCCAAATGCCATCGAGCCCGTAGCCCCCTTGTTCCGGCGGAAGAATCAATCGCGAATCGTTCTGGTTGGTCTCGCCGATGACGTGGATATGTCGCTGCTGTTCCCGCGCAAGCGTTTGAACTTCTTCTTGCAATTCGGCCAGCAGGTGTTTGGCACTCAGATCATAGATCGTTTGAATCGCGTCCAGTCGCAGGCCATCTAAGCCGAAGTCGCGGACCCAGGACACTGCGTTGTCGATCACCAACCGGCGGACAGGTCCGCTGTCGGGGCCATCGTAGTTGATTGCGTTTCCCCACGGTGTGTGATGCCGATTGCAATAGTAGGGGCCGAACTCGCCCACGTAGTTTCCTTCGGGACCAAGATGGTTGTAGACGACGTCCAAGATCACGCCGAGTCCCGCCTCGTGAGCTGCTTCCACAAGTCGCAACAAGCCTTGTGGCCCGCCGTAGGAATTCTGGGCTGCAAAAAGATGTACACCGTCATAGCCCCAGTTGCGCGATCCAGGGAACTGAGCGATCGGCATCAACTCGATCGCCGTCACACCCAGCGAGACGAGATCTTCCAGTCGCGGGATGATGGCGTCGAACGTACCCTCCGCCGTAAAGGTTCCGACGTGCAACTCGTAGATCACGAGTTCGCCAAGCGGTACACCGCTCCACTTTCGTGTTGCCGCCGGCGGCTGCGGGAAAAATACGGCAGAGGGTGCATGGACACCGTCCGGTTGCCAGCGAGACGCTGGATCGGGGCGAGTTTGTCCGGCCGGAAATCGATAGGCGTACCGCAGCCCTTCCTCGACAGCGGGCTCGGTGTGAATGAAGTAGCCATCTCCGGCGTTGTGCATCGGCAGGACTCGCTCGACAGCGCCCTGCCACACGACCAGCGACAACGATTTAGCACGCGGTGCCCACACACGCCACTCCGCTCCGCGATCGCTGGTTCGAAATACGCCTTGGGCGAGATCCACGGGCGTCGGAAACAGATCGCTCATCGCAGCCCGGGATCTTCTTGGAACCAGAAGCGGAACATCACGACCGATCGATCTGCCAGCTGATAAACGTCGCCGACCGAATAGCAGACCTCATCGGCGTCGCCCTTGGCCGTGTCGAACACCAGATCCCACCAGCCGTTCGCGGGGCGCGGCAAGGTGAAAGGAATCGGTTCGTGATGGGCATTCAACAGCAACAATAAAGTATCTCCGTCCACCGGCTGACCGTGGTCACCCAACTCGCTAATTTGGTCGCCAGCCAGCAACATCCCCAAGCAGCGAACGAAGCCAGAGTTCCACGCGACGTCCGACATCTCACGACCGGAGGGTTCGAGCCAGGCCACGTCTTTGACCTCCGAGCCTCGAATCGGGCGACCCTGGAAGAACTGACGCCGTCGCAGCACAGGTTGCTCGGCGCGAATGCGAATCAACTTTTTCACAAAGTCGAACAGCTTGACTTGCGACTCCGACAGCGTCCAATTCAGCCAACTGACCTTGTTGTCCTGGCAGTAGGCGTTGTTATTGCCGCGCTGCGTGCGGCCGATCTCATCGCCGGCACAAATCATCGGCACACCTTGCGATAACAGCAGCGTGGCCATGAGATTGCGTTTCTGCTTTTCTCGCAAGGCACGGATCTTCGGATCGTTCGATTGGCCTTCGGCACCACAATTCCAGCTGAGGTTGTGGCTTTCACCGTCCTGATTGCCTTCCTTATTCGCTTCATTGTGTTTGTGGTTGTAGCTGACCAGATCGTTCAGGCAGAAGCCATCGTGAGCCACGACGAAGTTGATGCTGGCATAGGGGCGGCGACCGTTGTGCTCGTAGAGGTCGCTGCTGCCGCTCAGCCGCGACGCGAATTCCGAAACGGCACCGCCATCTCCCTTCCAGAAACTCCGGACGCAGTCGCGATACTTGCCGTTCCACTCCGTCCAACCCGTGGGAAAGTTCCCGACTTGATACCCGCCTTCCCCTAAATCCCACGGTTCGGCGATGAGCTTCACGCGCGACAGCACCGGATCCTGGCAGATGATATCGAAGAAAGCGCCCAGCCGATCGACGGCGTGTAGCTCGCGAGCCAGCGCACTCGCGAGATCAAACCGAAAACCATCGACATGCATCTCCAACACCCAATACCGCAAGCTGTCCATGATCAGCTGTAGCACGCGTGGGCAGAGCATGTTGAGCGTATTGCCGCAGCCGGTGTAGTCCATGTAGTAGCGTCGATCGCCATGCACGAGGCGATAGTACGACGAATTGTCGATGCCTCGCAGCGAAATCGTTGGGCCGTTTCCATTACCTTCGGCGGTATGGTTGTAGACGACGTCGAGGATCACTTCGATGCCGGCCTGATGCATGCCTCGCACCATTCGCTTGAACTCGCGCACCGCATCCTTCGAGGTAGAAGCATAGCTAGGCTCGGGAGCAAAGAAGGAGAGCGTGTTGTAACCCCAATAGTTCTTCAACCCATGATCGACCAGATGCCGATCGTCGAGGTGATAATGTACGGGCATCAACTCGACGGCGGTAATTCCCAGATCTTTCAGGTACTTAATCGAAGGTTCCGATGCTAAACCGGCATAGCTTCCTCGAATACTCTTCGGTACTTCGGGGTGTTGCTTCGTAAAACCTTTGACGTGCATCTCATAGATCACCGTCTCGTGCCACGGCGTATTCGGCGGTCGGTCATCGCCCCAGGTGAACGCCGAGTCGACGACCGCCGCCAACGGCGCATAAGCGGCATTGTCTCGCTTGTCGAACGAGAGATCGGCCGTCGGGTCGCCGATGCGATAGCCGAACATACTGTCATGCCAACTAACATCGCGGGCGATCGACTTGGCATAAGGATCGAGCAAGACCTTGTGCGCGTTGAAGCGATGCCCTTCACTCGGCGCGTAACGGCCGTGGACGCGAAAGCCATACAGTTGCCCCGGAACACCATCGGGAAGATAGCCGTGCCAGACCTTGTCCGTCCGCTCGGGCAGCTGGATGCGGTGCGATTCTTTCTTGGCACGGACGGAATCGAACAAGCAGAGCTCGACCTTCGTCGCATGCTCCG
>CAUJKL010000813.1 GCA_963204995.1 Planctomycetota bacterium
CATGCCGATGACTCCCGAGTTGGTCATCGCCATGCAGGCATGTGCCCGTATCGGTGCCGTCCACTCGGTGATCTTCGCGGGTTTTTCGGCCGAGGCCATCGCCGACCGCAACAACGACGCCAAGGCCAAGATTCAGCTGACCGCTGATGCCGCGTGGCGTCGCGGCAAGCAGTTGCCGCTGAAGTCGGTCGTCGACGAAGCGTTGGCCAAATCACCGACGATCGAGAAGTGTGTTGTGCTGAAACGCGTCGGCAATGAGGTCACGATGCAAGATGGGCGTGACGTCTGGTGGCATGACGTCATGGCCGAAGCGTCGACCGACTGCCCCGCTACGCAACTCGACAGTGAAGCGCCGCTGTTCATCCTCTATACCAGCGGCTCGACAGGAAAACCGAAGGGCATCAAGCACACGACGGCCGGCTATCTCCTGTGGGCCAAGAAGACATACGAGTGGGTCTTCGATCATCGCGACGAAGACATTTTCTGGTGTACGGCTGACTGCGGTTGGGTCACGGGACACACCTACGTCGCCTATGGTCCGCTGGCCGCCGGGGCGACGGTCATGATGTACGAGGGTGCGCCGAACTGGCCGGCCGACGATCGCTTCTGGGAGCTGATCGAGAAGCATAAGATCAACATCCTCTATACCGCCCCGACCGCGATTCGCGCCTTTATCAAATGGGGCGACGAGCATGTCGAAAAGCACGACTTGTCGAGCCTGCGGTTGCTTGGGACCGTCGGCGAAGGAATCAATCCGGAAGCCTGGATGTGGTATCACAAGAAGATCGGCGGCGAGCGCTGCCCGATCGTCGACACGTGGTGGCAGACGGAAACCGGTGGCATCATGATGTCTCCACTTCCCGGCGCCATCGCCACTAAGCCTGGCAGTTGCACGAAACCGATCCCGGGCGTGATTCCTTCGATCGTCGACGAAGAGCTGCACGAGGTGCCGAAGAATCACGGCGGAATGCTCTGCGTTTCGCATCCTTGGCCCGGCATGCTCCGCGGCATTTGGGGAGACGACGCACGCTACCAGGAACAGTATTGGAGCAAAGTTCCCGGCAAGTATTTGACCGGCGACAACGCTCGCCAAGATGACGATGGCTACTACTGGATCATGGGACGCATTGACGACGTGATCAATGTCGCAGGACATCGGCTCAGCACGATCGAAGTCGAAAGCGCGCTCGTCAGCCATAGCAAGGTGGCAGAAGCCGCTGCCGTCGGCCGACCCGACGACATCAAGGGTCAGGCGATCGCGGTCTTCGTCACGATTAAAGGCAATGCCCAGCCGAGCGAAGAGCTACGCCAAGAGCTGAAGCAACACGTCCGCAAAGAAATCGGAGCACTCGCGCAACCCGACGACATCCGCTTCACGGCCTCCTTGCCAAAGACTCGCAGCGGCAAAATCATGCGGCGTCTGCTGCGCGACATTGCATCCGGGAAAGCGGATATCGCGGGCGATACATCGACGCTAGAAGATTACAGCGTGTTGGCAAAGCTGCGGGACGACGAGGAGTAATTTCTGCTGACGTACATGTGCCGACAGCGTAGAATCGTTGGTGGACCGTCAAATTGAAGTGTACCGCGATCCCCTCGAAGGCAAATATCAGACACTCAAGTCCTTCGATCTGGGTGATGAACTTTCGCCCCTTGCCGCGCCGGCAGCTTCGGTTCGCGTCGCCGATCTCCTCCCCTAGCCAGATTCATCGACGCGTCTTTCCTTGCTTTCACAGGTCGTCACCGTTATCGTAACGGCGAACCAGGCGGCTGCTCGTGTTGGAAAGTGAGGACTTGATGTGTGTTAGAAAGTTGAAAGTAGGCCGGAACAAGTCTTCGCAGTTCCGGCATGAGCCCAATGTCAGGCGGCTGCCGGAGCTGCGCAAAGCCTTGATCCGGCCTACTGGACCATGTTCAAGTGTCGCGAGCCTTACTGTGTTTCTGTCGGCAGCGATGTTTGCGCTCGCAGCCTGCGCCGCTTCGTTGTCCGCGCAAGATTGGCCACAGTTCCGCGGCCCCAATGCGGCGGGCATCTCGCGGGAGAGTAAGAACCTGCCGGTCGAGTTTTCGCACCAGGACAAGGTGCTGTGGTCGCTCGAGTTGGGCGAGGGAATCGCTTGCCCTATCGTGACCGGGGGCAAAGTCATTGCCACAACGATGATCGACCAGCAGACCTTTGGAGTCTACTGCCTCGAAGCGGCAACCGGCAAAGAGCTCTGGCGGCGCGAGCTTGATACCGGAGCTACTCCAGCGATCATGCCGCCCAACGCTCAAGCATCTTCAACCCCGGCGACGGACGGCGAACGCGTCTACGTCTACTTCAGCACGCTCGGTATGCTGGCCCTCGACATCACGAACGGCGAGACAGTTTGGGAGCATAAAATCCCCGAACCGTTCTACCTGCTCGGCTGGGGAGCCGCTCATTCACCGATCGTCTACAAAGATCTTTTGGTCTTTAATCAAGACGACGATCTCAGTCCCTTTATGATCGCGTTAGATAAACGAACCGTCGAGGTGCGGTGGAAGACGCCGCGCGACGAAATGCTGGCTGGTTACGCTGTACCAGTCATCTGCAAGGCGAACGGCCGCGAGGATATCGTCATCGCCGGTTCCGGCAAATTGAAAGGCTACGACCCGGCCACGGGCGACGAGTTGTGGACCTGCAACACGTTGCTGCGAACGATCATGACTTCCCCCGCCGTCGTCGACGATTTGATCTATGTGTCGGTGGAGAGCTATGGCGATACCGATCGCGTACTGAAGTATGCGTTGCTGCAGTGGAAGGACACCAATCAGGACGGCAAGTTGGGTAGGGATGAATTTGAAAAGCCGTTTTGGGACAAGTTTGATAAGGGGGATGTCAACAAAGATGGATTTTTGGTCGAGGGTGAAATCGATACGGCCTTCCAAGCTCCGACCAACATGGCCGGCGGAGGCAGTACGATCCAGGCGATTCGTGGCGGTGGAACCGGCGACGTCACGAAGACACATGTCGTCTGGAGCATCGACAATACATCGCCATCGAACATCGCGTCGCCTCTGGTGGATGAAGGTCGAGTCTTCGTTGTGAAGAAAGGCGGTTTATCAGCCAGCTTCGATGCAAAAACAGGCGACGACGTGTGGACGAAAAAACGCATCAACAACCTCGGCAACTACTACGCGTCGCCGATTTCCGGAGATGGCAAGCTGTATGTGATGGGTGAGAATGGATTCTTGGTGGTGCTCCGCCAAGGCCCCGAGCTCGAAGTCCTCGCCAAGAACGACATGGGCGATAGCTGCATCGCCACGCCAGCAATTGCCGACGGTCGAATCTTCGTTCGTACGCTAAAAACACTGTACTGTTTTTCGGAAGAAGCCAAATGATCGTTCGTCAAGTTGTAGCTGCGGTGGTTGCTTTTGCGTTATTGCTGTGCGGCAGCGGTTCGGCAAATGCAGCCGAGCAGGTCGTCGTTGTCGTCGGGCTCGGAGCGCCCGATCTCGAACACGTCGCCGCACAGGAGCTCGTCTCACAGTTCAAGAAGTTGTTTGACGTGAACGTCGTTCTGACAGACCACATTCCCGACAAACATCAGCACCTCGTCCTCGTCGGTGGCCCCGCTAAGAACAAAGCCACCCGTGAAATCGCGGGCGCGAGCTGGCCTAAGCTGAGCGAGCAGGGTTTTATCTTGCGTAGCTTTGAGCAAGGTGATCGACGCGGCGTCATCGTGGCAGGCGAAAGCCCCGTCGCCACTTATTGGGCGGTCTGCGAACTAGGGCATCGATTCGGGATTCGCTACTTGCTCCGCGAGGACATCTACCCCAACAAACAGCCGCTGGAACTGAGCGGCCTCGATGTTCTGCTGGAGCCGGAGTTAAAGATCCGCTCTTGGAAAACGGTCGGCGACAACGTCCTGGGACCAGAGTCTTGGAGCGTCGCCGATCAGAAAAATCTCCTGCGCCAACTCGCCAAAATGAAGTTCAACGAAGTCGTTCTGTCGGTGCGCCCCTGGCAGCCCTACTTCGACTTTCAATTTCGCGGCGTTAGCAAACAAGTGTCGCCGCTGTGGCGCGGCGAGCAATATCCGCTGCCGCGCGATGCTCCCGGTCGTACGGCGTTCGGAACTGCTGACGCGTTCACCAACCCTGACTTCGCCGGTAAACAGACGCATGACCAATTGGTAGCCGCCGGCGTCAAGCACGTTCGCGGAGTCATTTCCGCCGCCCATAGACTTGGCATGTCGGTTGGTCTCGAACTCGCGCCGCTAGAGTTTCCTCGCGAGTTCAAGCGGGCGATCCCGGACTTGATCGCCGTTCCTGGAACGAACGACCTAGCGGTCCATCCCGGTCCCCAGTTGCAACCGAATAACGCAGCCCTCAAGGAACTTATCGCCGCCCAGCTTCGCGCCGTTGTCGAAGCCTGTGCGGGCGTCGACTCGCTGTACTTCACGCTGCCTGAAGCGGCTGGTTGGAACGAAGAAGTGACGTCCACCTGGCAAGAACTCAGCACGCAACTCGGCCCGGATCCGCCGAAACTTTCGAGCCAGCCAACGCTCGATTTTCAAGATCATCGCGGCATATTGTCTCAGTCGCAAATGCGTTCTCAAAACGCCGAGATTGACGATGCTCGCGCTCACCAAGGCAATGGCTTTTCCGTTCGATATGAAATGTTGGCCGAGCTTGATCCGACGATGTTCTATCTGTCGCGAGCAGCGTGGGATAAAGATGTCACCGCTCGCTCGGCCCATGATGATCTCTTCATCACGATCACCGGCGGGCAATCCATCTCGGACCGTTTGTGGCTCGGTTTTGGACACATCGAGGCGGCCACGGCGTTGACAGTCCAGCGCGACAACGACTTTGCCGTACCCTCGCCGAACATGCTGATGAAGCACTATCGAGGCGAACCCGCGCCTGAGTGGTGGGAAACACTGAACGAACACTACACGCAGGCCATGGTCGAGCTCTACCGAGCCCGCGGCCCCGCCGCCCCGCGAGCCCAACCGTTGTTGTATTACTATGCCAAGCGAAGCGAATATGTTCTGGAGTACCTGGCTTGTGTGAAAGCCGTCCGAGCGGCCGGGATCGCCAAGCAGAACGGCGACAACGACGGAGCCGTCGAACAACTGGAAGCGGCCATCGAGTCGCTTTACAACGCCATCGACACGCTCGGCGACGTCGCACAAGACCCTAGCGATCGAGGCTTGATCGCAGCCCTCAACGCGTACGCATACCGTCCGTTGCTGGACGAGTACGAACGGTTGATGGAAGGAAAGTAAGATTTGAGTGAGCGTGTTTGGCGCTAGACATCGGTTGTTTGACTCATGAATTCCCAGCGTCAGTTGCTTCAAGTTATTCGAGCAACTCATTTACCGCATAGCTTCGCGAGCGGCTTTGCCCGCCAGAAGCAGCAGCGCCACCAAGATGCCGATGATGGCGATGACAACGAGCAGATCGACGAGCGTGAATCCGGGCCGACGAAGTTGGTTTCTCACGGGATGAGCATCCAATGGATGTCGTAATTATTCCGGTGTGTGCCACTTCTGGATCTACCGGTGCCTTGCCTGTCGAACGAGGTGCCTAATAGTCGCTTCACTTCCTGAGTTTTCCAATCGAATGAAGGCACTGGCAAAGCCAGTGGCACACCGATTGTCCGAATGTGTCAGTGCCACCCAGCCGAGCCCGCTGACAAAACGCAAAGTCTTCGGCCAGATACCAGTGACCGCTGACTTCCGACTCTACCGTCTCGGGATGACTCATCGGCTGAAAGTACGGCACCATCGGTCGTCCGCCGAAACGCTCATTACACGCCGATTTCCGCAGAGAGACTGTGAAAAAATCAGTAGGACAAGGTCTCCAGGCCCAGGGCTTTTAACGTCTTTCGGACAGCATTGGGACGATGGGCTTATGTTTGAAAAACAAGCCCGATAGGGCTGACACAACCAATGCCGGGGCTGTAAAGCCCCGGTCGCAAACTCCCCAAGGGACAAAG
>CAUJKL010000814.1 GCA_963204995.1 Planctomycetota bacterium
ACGACACAGCCAGAAGCCCACCGGCATGTTTCACGCGCTGCCGATTTCGCATTCGGCAACCATCAACAAGTCGCATTGGATTCGCGACTTGGCTCGGTTCTACGGTCACCATATTTTTGAAGCCGAGACATCCGCGACGACGGGCGGCCTGGATTCGCTGCTGCAACCGCACGGCTCGTTGCGCGAGGCACAAGAACTTTCCGCGCGCGCCTTTGGCTCACGGCGGACATACTTCGTTACCAACGGCACGTCGACCGCCAACAAGATTGTCATGCAGGCATTGATTCGTCCCGCGGACATCGTCTTACTCGCACACGACTGTCACAAGTCGCACCCGTATGCCGTCATCTTGGCGGGAGCATATCCGGTCTATCTCGACGCGTATCCACTCTCGGAGTACTCGATGTACGGCGGAGTGCCGTTTGTCGAGATCAAACGTCGCCTGTTGGAATTGAAGCGGGCCGGCAAGCTGGATCGCGTGCGGATGTTGCTGTTGACGAATATTACCTTCGACGGCATCGCCTACGATCCGGTTCGAGTCATGGAAGAAGTGCTGGCGATCAAGCCGGATATGATTTTCTTGTGGGATGAAGCCTGGTGTGCGTACGCGCGGTTCGCACCCGTGCTGCGTCGTCGCACCGCCATGTGGTCTGCGGCTTACTTGCGCAAGCGATTCGCCAGCGCGGCATATCGCCGCGAGTACGAGCAATGGCGAGCCGACTTCGAAAGTAGGACGGGTGTCCAGGCCCGTCCAGCCAATTCCCAAAACGGCGGTGATTCGGCGCGTGAGGACGGGCCAGGAGACCCGTCCTACGATGAGGACAACGACGATGTATGGCTCAACGAGCGATTAAAGCCCGATCCCGATAAGGCTCGCGTCCGCGTCTACGCCACTCAGTCGACGCACAAAACACTGACCGCACTGCGCCAAGGGTCGATGATTCACGTGCATGACCAAGACTTCGAACATCATGCCCGTAACGCGTTCAACGAAGCCTATATGACGCACACGTCGACGTCGCCGAACTATCAAATCTTGGCGACGTTGGATGTCGGTCGCAGGCAGGTGGAATTGGAAGGCTATGACTTCGTCGCCAAGAGCATCACGCTGGCGATGATGCTGCGCGAGCGGATCACAGCCGACTCGCAACTGGCAAGGTACTTTCGCGTGCTCGCTCCCGAAGACATGATCCCGGCGGAACATCGACCTTCGGGAATCGAGTTCTACTACGATCCCGATAGAGGTTGGGGCCGCATGGATCTGGCGGCACAGTTGGACGAGTTCGTACTCGATCCCACTCGGATCACGTTGCACGTCGGGCGGACGGGCATGGACGGCGACTCGTTCAAGCAGCTGTTGATGAACAAGTACGACATTCAGATCAACAAGACGTCGCGGAATACCGTGCTGTTCATGATCCATATCGGCATGTCTCGCGGCACGATCGCTCACCTTGTGAACGTGCTGACGCAGATTGCCCGCGACTTGGACGACAAGCTGGATCGCTGGAGCAGGGTCGAGTTAGATCTGTTCGAAAAACAAGTTCGTGCATTTACCGAAGAACTGCCACCGCTGCCGAACTTCAGCTGCTTTCATCCGACGTTCCGACCGACGCCTGATAGCACGACTCCCGAAGGAGATATGCGTCGCGCGTTCTTCTTGGCTTACGACGAAACACAGTGCGAGTATTTGAAACTGGACGACGGATCACTGCTGGCCGCCGTCGATTCAAAGCGAGAAGTCGTGTCGGCGGCCTTTATCACACCATATCCACCAGGCTTTCCGGTCCTCGCACCGGGCCAGGTCATCACGCGCGAAATCGTGGAATTCTTGCTGGCCTTGGACGTTAAGGAGATTCACGGTTACGAGCCCGCGTTTGGCCTCCGCGTCTTCACGCCCGCTGCAGTCGCCGCCGAAGAAGGCCGGCTCAACGGCACCGGTAGGACGGGTCTCCAGGCCCGTCCGTCCAGCGAAGTGCGATTGACCCAATAGAGAGAAGAAACGGACGGGCCTGGAGACCCGTCCTACGCTAACACGAAAACGAAAGAAGGAGCTTCTAAATGACGCTGACTGCAACGCGCACCCTACGTGGGCTTTCCGATATCCGCTTGTTCTTCCATCGCAACGAGACACCAATCTACTTCATCAGTGCGACGAATTTTAATTTGATCGGCATCGACGAGTGGGTGCGGAACTTCAAGTGCATTACTTACATCGACTGCTTCGACGGCCAACATCCCAACGTGATGGTGCCCTCCGAGATTCCTCATAAGCCGTTTACGAGCATCGAAGATATCAACAACTACATGCTTCAGCACAAGGAAGTTGTCGATTACATTCGAAGTCGGGCTCGGGACGGCGAAAAGGGCAAGGCCGTGTTCCTGTTCTTTGACGAAGAGACCGAAGCGTTGTGCGAGCAACTCGGCTTGGAAGTCTGTTTTCCGAAAGCCAACTTGCGTCAGATGGTTGACGACAAGATCTCTGCCACCCGGATCGCTGACAAAGCCGGGATCACCAGCGTCCCTAACGTGTTGGCCAAAGTCGAGAGCTATTCCCAAATGCGCGAAGTGTCCGCCAACCTCGGCGAACACGTCGTCATTCAAACGGCCTTTGGCGACTCGGGCCATACCACCTTCTTCATCTCGACCGAAGCCGACTACAACAAGTACGCGGACGAAATCGCGGCAGCGCCGGAAGTCAAAATCATGAAGCGCATTCGCTGTCGTGGTGCCGCGCAAGAGGCGTGCGTGACTCGGCACGGTACGATTGTCGGTCCCTTGATGACGGAATTGGTCGGCTTCAAGGAGCTGACGCCGTATCGTGGCGGCTGGTGCGGCAACGAAGTGCTGGCGGAATCCTTCTCGCACGATGTGCGTAACAAGGCTCGTGAGATGACCTTCAAGTTCGGCGAGCAGTTGAAAGAGCTGGGCTATCGAGGCTACTTCGAGCTCGATTTCCTGCGTGATCTGGACAACGACGAGCTGTACTTGGGCGAAGTCAACCCGCGTGTGACCGGAGCCAGTGCCATGACGAACCTGGCGGCCTTCGCTCACGCCGACGCTCCGCTGTTTCTGTTCCATTTGCTGGAATGGGCAGATGTGGAGTTTGAATTGGATGTCGAAGAGTTGAATGAGCGCTGGTCCGACCCTGCGAATATTGACAGCTGGGGCCAGTTGGTCATCAAGCACACGGCCGACACGACCGAGCTGATCACGTCCGCGCCGAAATCTGGTATCTGGCAGATGAATGATGACGGATCACTCAGCTACGTCCGGATGCAAACTCATCGCCGCACGGTCGGCAACGAGAAGCAGGCCTTCTTTTTACGCATCTCGAAGGAAGGCGATTACAAGTACGAAGGCGCGGATCTTGGGATCTTGATCACGCCAGGGCGGTTGATGACCGAGGACTTCCAATTGAACGATCGCGCCCACGCTTGGACGAATGGCATCCTGGCTCAATACAAGTCGCGCCCGGTGACTCCTGCCGAGTCGCACGTGGCCGTCGAGATTGCCGAAGTTGGCAATTTCAAAATGCTGTAATCCGGTGCCTTAGTGGTAGGCTGGGCCGCGACCCAGCCTGCCCTTGAGCGAGATCACAACCGAAGACACGAATATGATTATCGACGTTCATACACATTTGAATAACTATCACGAGGATCGTGTCGTTTCGATCGACCATTGCCTGGACAACTTGTTGCAAGAGATGGAATCGAACAGCGTCGACTATTCGCTGGTTCTCACTTCCTACAAGGTGACCGAGCATCGCCCGCCGACCTGCGACGTCGTCAAGGCGACCGAGAAGCACGACAATATCTTCGTCGTCGCCGGCATCAGCGTGACGAACTACAAGCAGCGAGACCTCCGCGAGATCGCGGAATTCCTAGACGCCGGACTGATCAAAGGGCTGAAGCTGTATCCCGGCTATGAACCCTTTTATCCTTACGACAAGCGATGCCAGGTGATCTATGACTTGGCGATGGAGTTCGATGTGCCCGTCATGTTTCACACGGGCGACACTTACACGCCGACGGGCAAGGTGCGTTTCGCCCATCCGCTGAACATCGATGATGTCGCCGTCGACAATCCCACGATGAAGATTGTCATCTGTCACATCGGCAATCCGTGGATTCGCGACTGTATGGAAGTCGTTTACAAAAATCCCAATGTTTATACGGACGTGTCAGGACTGACGCTTGGCGATTTCAACGAGAAGTTCGAGCGTTTCATGCGTAACCAGGTCAAAGAAATGCTCACCTATGCTGGCGAGCCGCGGTACATGCTGTATGGTACGGATTGGCCGATCTGCAACATGCGCTCTTACTTGAAGTTTATGAAAGAGCTGAAGCTGCCAGCGGCGAGCATGGAGAAGATCATGTGGCGTAACGCTGCGGAGCTATTCAAGATCGACGTGCCAGCAACGTGATCGATACGATGAATTCACGGCTACGAAGTATCGCTGAGCCGTCTCCCGGCGACAAATGGCAAACTCTGTTCAAACAGTTCTGGCCGAACTATCAGAAGTGGTTCTTGAAAGAGGGTGCGGATCGACGCCCGAACTTTCTCGCTTGTGAGGGTGCCTTGCGCCAGCACATGCCTGAGTTGCTGCCGACCTATGAACGGCTGGTCGAGTTGGCTGGCGGCGGCGACTTGGAGGCGAGGTTCTTAAGTCTGTATCGACCGACGCCTTATTTGACCGGTTGTTCGCAAGCCGTTTGGACGCGCGACCAGCCACGACTCATTCGCAACTATGACTACGACCCCAAGATGTGGGAAGGCGTGTTGTTGCACTCATCATGGAACGGGCGCAATGTGATTGCCATGAGCGACTGCCTGTGGGGCGTGCTGGACGGAATCAACGATGCCGGGCTGGCGGTATCGCTGGCCTTCGGTGGTCGTAAAGCGGTCGGCGACGGCTTCGGCATTCCGCTGATCTTGCGTTACATCCTCGAGTTCTGCGATACAACTGCCGAGGCGGTAAAAGTGTTGGCTCGCATACCCAGTCACATGTCCTATAACGTCACCCTGCTGGATGCCAGCGGCCGACATCGCACGGTGTTCGTCGCACCCGATCGTCGGCCCGTGATTACGAACAAGCACTTGGCCACGAATCACCAGGAGCAAGTCGAGTGGCACGAACATGCGGTAGCCACGGGCAGCGTCGATCGTGCTCATTTCCTGGCGCTGCGATTGGATGATCCTGCGGAAACAGCCGATCGTTTCACGTCCAGGTTTCTCGAACCGCCGCTGTACTCGCGACGCTTTGACCACGGCTGGGGAACACTCTACACCGCCGTCTACGATCCCGATAGTTTGACGGCAACTTACTGTTGGCCGGGTTATCACTCGCGGCAGTCAATTTCTGATTTCACCGAGCAATCGCTGGAAATCCAATACAGGACTTCTCCGCCCGGCTCGTCGTTGGCGTCGCGTTGAACTTGCTGCCCGTGCGGGCGGGTGGCTGTGGCGGAGTCTTCGACGCCACGGCTGATTGGAGTTCATGGTAAGCCGGGGCTTCGCGGACTCAGCCCC
>CAUJKL010000815.1 GCA_963204995.1 Planctomycetota bacterium
TTTGGGAACGAGTTCGCTGGTCTTTTGATCGAGCAGCATGATACAACCGCGATCGGCTTCGACCCATTCGAAGATCAATTCCATGATCCGGTGCAGCAGCTGATCGATATCCAACGTATGACTGACCGCCAGTGCCGTGCGATACATGATCTGGAGATTGCTTCGGGCGCGCGCCAGCCAGGGACTCGCCGACTCGTCGAAGCCGCCGATGATTTCGCTGCCCTCTTCGTGACTCATCGAATGGATAATTCGTGAGCCCGCGACATTCTCCGATTGGCCGACGATGTCAACTTCATCCGCTAAGCTGAGCGAAGAAGAATCATCTCCACCCGTGAAGATCATCAGCGTCCGCCCTAGCTGAATCCGGTCACCGTTAGCGAGTTGCTGTTCGGTGATCTGGTTGCCGTTGACGAAGCTGCCGTTCGAGCTGTTCAGATCGACGAGCAGGAAGCCGGTATCGTCACTGCGGACTTCGGCATGGTGCCGCGAGACTTCACTGTCATGCAACTGAATGCTGTTGTCGTTATCGCGGCCAAGCGATATCGCGTCGTCATCAAGATCGTATCGTCGACCTTGATCGCTTCCTTGGATTACAAATAGCGAAGCCATCTGACCCGTCCGGCAGCAGTAGCCTAGTGTAGGCAGCCACCCGACAGTTATCGGGCAACTGAGAATGATCGCGATTCGAGCGGCCACGGTCACCGAGCCATTCGCCGGAACGACACTCGCTCCAACTCAGAATTCGGTTACGCAACTGCTTTGTGTTGCAGAAGCAACTGCTCGATTGTACGGATCAACGGCCCGTAATGGTAGGGTTTTTCGATGATGTGTCGAGGCTCGTGCGACTTGCCACCGTCTTCCGATCGATTCGCCCCTCTTATCCTGCCTAACACAACCAGTGATGTTTCGTTGCGCCGCGATTCGTCTTCGAAGGCATCTTGCAGCTCCGCCGAATCACTTTCGTCCACTTCCAGATCGAGAACGACGACATGAGGGTGCTGTTCGCGCAGCAATTCGAGGCCTTCGGACCCCTGTTTTGCCTCGAGAATGTTCATCCCTCGGGATTCGAGGATCGTTCGCAGAACGTCCCGAGTATCCCCGGATCGATCTACGATAAGTACGCTGGCGGAACGAGGTTCCGGTGCCGTTGCGGTCAACCTAGCACCTCCATGTGCAGTGATGACAGTGCGGTGGGAAACGTTGGAGGGATACGGCCGCTCATCCTGATTGGCCTCGCAACCGGTATTTGTGTCGGTCACGTGGGTTGAGAGGATATCGTCGCGCCTCGTTCCTGTCAAAACCGAATTCGAGTAGCATTAACCTGCTTGAGTCAAACGAGATATGGCTTGACGCGCCGCCCGCCGTCGAAAAAATTGTCAGACACATACTGCACTTTGCCCTCCTCAAGGAACAGGACATCATGCTACGCCAACTACTTAGTTCGCTCACTTTCTCAGCGGCTCTGCTCGTCGGACTCGGCACATCGCAGGTTCGGAGCGAAGATTCCGCTGCGAGCGAGTCGCGACTGTCTGGCACCGTGAAGTACCTGGCGAGCGACGAGTTGGGTGGACGCGGTGTCGGCACGCCGGAACTTGATCAAGCGGCGGACTACATTGCGAAGGAGTTCTCGAACGCGGGACTGCGGACGGACCTGTTCGATGGCAGTCCGTTTCAATCGTTTGAAATTTCCGTTAGCGCGGAACTCGGAGCTCCCGAGAAAAACCATCTCACTTTTGTTGGCCCAGGTGTCGAGGATGCCGATGTTGCACAACGCGTCGAGCTAAAGTTGGGTGAATCGTTCAACACGCTCGCAGTGGGCGGGACCGGAGTGGTTGATGCGCCGGTCGTCTTCGTCGGCTATGGTATCACCGCCCCCGACGCGGAGTACGATGACTATGCGGGAATCGCGGTCGAAGGCAAGGTCGTCGTGATCATACGTAAGGAACCGCAGCAGGATAATCCGCATAGTGCGTTTGACGGCACATCTGCGTCGCGACATGCTCACTTTGCACAGAAGGTCTCGAATGCGTACGCTCACGGAGCGGCGGCCATCATTCTGGTGAATGATCAGTTCGGAATCACGCAGGCGGCGGACACGACTCTCAAACAATGGAACGAATCGGTCGACGAGTTGGTCAAGTTGCGATCTGAGTTCCAGGCAAAGAACGATTCGACAGAAGAAGCGATGGTCAAACACCGCGAGAGTGTCAGCAAGCTCGTTTCGAAAATTCACACTTTGGACGAGAAGATGCAAGGTGATCACGACGAAGTTCTGCCGTTGGACGGTGCCGGTACCGAAAGCAGTCATCGTAAGTTGCCTGTGTTCTTCGCGAATCGTGCGTCGATCGATCGTGTTCTCAAAGTATCGCTCGGCAAGGATCTCGCCGAGCTCGAATCAGCGATCGACGAGGGGCCTACGCCTCACAGCCAAGAGTTGAGCGGCTGGAAAGTTGCTTGCGAATCGAATGTTGTCTTCAACAAGGCAACCATCAAAAACGTTGCCGGTGTGCTGGACGGAGAAGGTGCGCTCGCCGACGAAACGGTCATTGTTGGCGCGCATTACGATCACCTAGGAGACGGCGGCCCTGGGTCGCTGGCACCGTGGACGAAAGCGATTCACAACGGCGCGGATGATAATGCCTCGGGTACGGCAGCTTTGCTCGAAGTCGCCCGCCGACTTGCCGGGCAAGACCGTAAGCCTCGCCGCCGAATTGTTTTCATGGCGTTCTCGGGCGAAGAACGCGGGCTGCTAGGCAGCTCGTACTATGTCAGCAACCCCGCCCTTCCGCTGGAGAAGACGGTAGCCATGGTGAACATGGACATGGTGGGCCGCTTGAAAGACAACAAACTCATTATCAGTGGCACCGGTACCGCGAAATCGTTTGATGCGTTGATTGACGAGACCAACAAGCGCTACGAGTTCGATCTTAAGAAGGATGCCGATGGCTATGGTCCCAGCGATCACGCCTCGTTTTACGGCAAGCAGATCCCCGTGTTTCACTTCTTCACCGGGACTCACAACGACTATCATCGACCGAGCGACGATATCGAGAAGATCAATGTTCCCGGCATGCAACGTGTGACGGACATGGTCACGGACATTGTCGAGCAACTGGCGGTTGCGGCAGATCGTCCCGAGTATGTGGAAGTCAAGCAAAAGAAGCGCGAAGTCGGTGGTGATCGGCCCTATCTTGGCACAATCCCCGATTTCGGCCGCGAGATCGAAGGCTATGCGTTAATGGGTGCTGCAAAAGACAGCCCAGCGGATCTCGCTGGCATTAAGGCAGGCGATGTGATCGTCAAGTTTGGCGATAGCAAGATCGCCGGACTCGAAGACCTCGACGGAGCCTTGCGCAAGTACAAGGCGGGCGACAAAGTCCCGGTGATCATTCTGCGCGATGGCAAAGAGCAGGAAGTCAGCGTCACACTGGCCCCGCCGCGATAGCCGCGAGATTTTTAATCGAGCGAGACGATAAGTGCTGCCATCTCGGCACGGCGGGTGGCGGGTGGCTGTGGCGGAGTCTTCGACGCCACGGCTGATTGGAGTTCATGGTAAGCCGGGGGCGGGTGGCTGTGGCGGGGTCTTCGACGCCACGGCTGAT
>CAUJKL010000816.1 GCA_963204995.1 Planctomycetota bacterium
GCGTTCATCGGCAGCGTCGCGGCGCTCTATCTAACACACCAGACGCTTACGGTTGCCAGCATGGTCGGTTTCATATCGCTGTGCGGCATCGCTTCGCGGAACGGGATCTTACTGATCAATCACTATTTGCACTTGGTGCAGCACGAAGGCGAGACGTGGTCAAAGGAGATGATCGTTCGCGCCGGCAAAGATCGCCTGGCTCCAGTCCTGATGACCGCGCTCACATCCGGTATCGGCCTGGTGCCGCTGGCTCTCGCCGCTGGCGAACCCGGCAAGGAGATCCTCTATCCCGTGGCCACCGTCATCATCGGAGGATTGATCAGCAGCACTTTGCTAGAGTTTCTCGTCCGGCCTGTCTTGTTCTGGCAATTCGGTCGAGGCGCGGCCCAACGAGCCATCGACGCCAGCCACGATGCGTGTGAGTTGGTGGAAGCGAAGTAGTTCGCGCCCTGATAGTCGATATCCTTTTACGTTCGGTGAAGCCCGAAAGGCCGCCAGTTTGCTTACGGCATTCGAGACCTGCAGATAGGCTCAGAACTCCTGATCCAGGAGCCGAGAACTCTGGGAGTCCGCGGATTCTCGACGAGGCAGCGGGAAAATGAGGTGATACCAAAATCCAATTTGTGGTTCACGGTATTTTCCACCGGATCAGGAGTTCTGAGGCTCGCCCTGATTGGTGTATGCCCGAAGAATAAGCCCGATAGGGCTGGGACAGGGAGCACGACCAAGAGCAACGCGAGTATCGATCGCGTGTGCCCGTTCCAGCTTTCCACGGCGAGTCTATTTGTTCTAACGGTCATTGCACTCGTGCTTACCGATCGCGATACGACTTCAGCGTTGGAGTCGTATTATACCGCGAGTCGCATCACAAACACTGCGTAAGGCATCAACCTTAGCTTCACCTGTTCCGGTCAACGAGCGAAGGTCAAAGCGGCACATCCTCGGATGGCAAGGTGTGTGGCGTCGCCTTGTTACCCACCGTTCTTGTAGCGAGTCCATATCGCGTCCAATGCGGCACTGGCACGCAATGGTATTCTGACATCGACGAGCTGAGACACTTCCGTCGCGCCAGGGTTGATCTCAACGTCTCCTGCGCCAATTGGATCGGCCACGCAACGTAGTGAAACGCACTGCTGGTGCCGATGCTAAACACGGCATCAAAGCCGCTGCGGAGCTCGTGATACAGTCGCTCCGTTTTCGCGGCTGGCAACATCTCACCAAACAGCACTACATCCGGTCGCAATACGGCCTCGCAACGTGGACAGCGAGGCGGCAGCACCACAGGTTGCTGATCTTCAACTCGCTCACGAAAGTCACACTGAGTACAAACAAGTTCATTCAGGTCGCCATGAAGATCGATGACGCTGGTGGAACCGGTCGCCGCGTGAAACCCATCGACGTTTTGAGTAATACAGCTGAGCGTTCGATACGGTCCTGCATCGAAATCCATCGCGTCTGCTGCTTCGTTCGCAGTCTCAACTACAACAGGCCGTCCTGGTAAAGACCAATCGGACCCACGATGTGGCGGTTGATTATCGCAAGGCAGTGATTCTGTTAGAATTCGTGTACCAAGGAATTTCAAGCTAACCAAACAAGCTGCTCCCGAATCAGAGTCCGTGCTGGCGTTCACGTTGCAACATCGAATCGAGTGAAATCAAGTAGGTTCAAGGTTCTTGAGGTGCAAAACGATGCAGGCCAAGTGTTCTTCGTGCGGTTCCGCAGTCGCGCTCGCCGACAAAAAAACCCGAGCCGACGTTTTCTGCCCATCCTGTAGACCAAGTGCCGAAGCAGTCGCTTCCGAAACCGTGACGTTGGATTCATCAAGTTCGACGTTGCGAGCGAATGCGCCACCAGCGGTCAGAAGAGTCGCCCACTTTGACTTGATTGACCTTTTGACAATACTGTTCGCCTGTACTCAGTTCCAGACGGCACGGATGCGGGGGTATTTGTTGGCCACTCAGGGCGAGTTAATTGCGTTCATCTGCACGCACAAACTTTGCATCGCTTGCGTGTAACGCGGAGCACTCAATTGGTCTAAATGGACCTCGATCGTCTCGGATTCCACGCGGATGTCACCACGTCCCTCGAGCATCGAACGGATCAGCCCGCGGCCCTCCGTCTCGCTGTTGCTATTTGTCACCCCAAGCATCTCGTACAGACGCGTCTCGATCTCGTACGCACCCAGTTTGATCGTGTCCGTGAATAGCTTGCGTTCGTAATCTGTGACATCCGTATCTCTCACGTTCTGTGGGAAAATAACAAAAAGTTCGAACATCAATCAGATCCCTTACCCTCGCCAAGAATTCCCAAAAACTCTGACAAATGATGGAAATATGTCAGGTTTTCTGGACGCTGCTCGGCATCGAATTCGAGGTTCCCGAATTCACGAAGCAGACCGATGGTTTCTCGCCGTCGATCGTCCTGGAGCCCGGCTGGTATGCCGTGAGCGCGAACTTCCTGCGGGGCTATGCTTGGCGTGCATCGATTGGCGGAGGTCGGTTTGTCACCGTACCACAAGACTCCTGCCGCCAACTCCTCGATCGCGAGCCTTCGGCCATCGCCGGCTACTCGATCTACCTCTACGAAGTACCACCAGTTCCCAGAAGTACCGCGACAGACAAGAATAGGTGCAACCGCCCAACAATCGCGAGCTTACAACCGCAAGATAATCCCAGAGATGCGGACAGCTATTCCGTCTTCGCCGCTTCCTCTGACGCCCCTTCGGACGCGTCCAACACGGCGCTAACATCCTCTTGGACATTGGGATTATCGGCATCGTCGTCAGCGCCGAAGGACGGCTTCTCACTGCGAACGGTCTCGCGATCGTGAACTCCAACGAACTCGATGATCGCTTGAAGTCCGGCGTCGCCCAATCGTGGCTGCGCCAGCCTTAACACTCGCGTGTAGCCGCCATTTCGGTCGACAAATCGGGGAGCGATATCGTCGAACAGGATCTTCACCGCTTGTTTGTCACCGAGCAACTGTAGCGCACGTCGTCGCGCCGCGACGGTTGGGGCGATAGCGGCACACCACTTTTGCCATTGATCGCTGGATCGCCATTCTTTCCACTCGGCAGAACCGCGTTCAGCCGTCGTTTCAAATTGCCGGGCGTTTTCCTGGTGCTTCAAGGAGTGTCGGGCGATGGTCACGCACTTCTCGACCAGCGGTCGAACTTCTTTGGCTTTGTGTAGCGTGGTTGTAACGCGACCCTTAACCTTTGGCGCGTTTGGCTCGAACTCGGCATCTCGTTCGGTTAAGAACAAACTGCTTGCTAAGTTGCGCAGCATCGCCCGGCGATGGCTGGGGGAACGTCCTAGAATTCGGCCTCGTCGTCGATGTCGCATGGCTACGGTGCGTCCAATATGTGCTCAATAACTAGTAATTAGAAACGTGCTGAGTGTGCCGCAGGGAGTCGCATCCCAAGGTGCATTCCCAGTTCGGTCAGCTTCTCGCGAACTTCGGCCATCGTCGTGTCGCCGAAATTGCGTACTTCAAGTAGTTGGTCTTCCGTTCGTGAAACTAAGTCGCGAACCGTATTAATGTTCTCCGACTCAAGGCAATTCATCGCTCGCACCGAGAGCTTGAGTTCCGCCAAACTAAGGTTTAGCTTCGATTCAAGAGCCGCATCAGCACCGCCACTGGATGCGCGAGGTGCAGAATACACCTTCGGCCCAAGTTCGACGTACTGCACAAACGGATTGAGGTGCTTCCGCAAGATTTTGGCTGCTTCGACGAGTGCCATCTCTGGATGAACCGAACCGTTGGTCCAAATGTCGAGGTTCAACTTGTCATAGTTCGTCTTTTGGCCAACGCGAGTTTCTTCGATCTCGTAACGAACCCGCGTCACAGGGCTGTAAACCGCGTCGATCGGGATGATGCCGATCTCGTGCTCGCCAGCACTATGCTCTGTGGCTGGGACATAGCCCCGACCGTTTTCGACCACCATCTCCATCATGAACGGAACATTGGAAGTCAGGGTAGCGATGACGTGATTCTTGTTGATGATCTCGACGTCGGAGTCCGTTTGCACGTCAGCGCCAGTGATCACACCCGCTTCGTTCTTCTCCACAGTAATGACTCGCGTCGAGTCGCTGTGATTCTTGACTACGAGTGCCTTGACGTTCAGAACGATGTCGGTGACATCTTCCAAGATGCCAGGAATCGTGGAGAACTCATGCTGGGCACCGCGAATCTTAATCTGAGTTACCGCGCTGCCTTCTAAACTCGAAAGCAGAATTCGGCGCAGGCTATTCCCAATCGTCACTCCAAACCCGCGCTCAAACGGCTCGGCGACGAACTTGCCGTACGTCGTCGTCAACGAGTCCTTGTCACAGTCCACTACACTTGGCAGTTCCAAACCACGCCATCGAATATGCATCAGTCGTCTCCCTAGAACGATGTCGCTGAGCAATCAGCGATCATGAGAAATCCGGTGCCAGAGGTTACGTTAGACTCGTCGCTTTTTACGAGGCCGACAACCGTTATGTGGAATCGGGGTGCAGTCTTCGATCAACTTCACCGTCAAGCCAGCCGCCTGAAGCGATGTAATGGCGCTTTCACGTCCAGAACCTGGACCTTTAACGCGGACCTCGACTTCCTTCACGCCAAACTTCTGCGCCTTTTCTGCGGCCTGCTGTGCGGCACACTGACCCGCAAATGGCGTGCTCTTTCGACTTCCCTTGAATCCTGAAGTACCGGCGCTCGCCCAGCACAATGTGTCACCTTTGGTATCCGTGATCGTAACCGTCGTGTTATTGAAAGTTGCTTTAATATGGGCAACTCCAGCGGTAACGTTACGCCGGACTCTTCGCTTCTTCGTCTTCGCCACGAGGGAGAACTCCTATAAATTTCTTGGTGCGTGCAGTCAGCCAAAGTCGTTACTTCAGATCCTTCACGCCCTTCTTACCGGCGACTGTTTTCTTTGGTCCCTTGCGAGTCCGTGCGTTGGTGCGAGTTCGCTGGCCGCGAACCGGCAAGCCCACGCGGTGTCGAACGCCGCGATAGCACTTTACATCGCGCAACCGCGTGATTGCCTGCTGCAACTGCCGACGCAAAGGCCCTTCCACGACATAATCCCGCTCAAGCAAGGCTGCCAGTCGGCCGAGTTCATCGTCCGCCAATTCACGTGCTTTAATCGTGGGCTCTACGCCGGCCTTATGACACAAATCACGAGCCGTCTTCGGACCGACACCGTAGAGGTAGGTCAACGAAACGACCGCAGTCTTGTCGTTTGGAATATCAACACCGAGCAAACGAGGCATCTAATAGTCGCTCCACACAAATACCGAGTAACCCAACAGGAACTCTTGCCACTAGCCTTGACGTTGTTTATGGCGCGCGTTGGTACTGCAAACGACATACACGCGGCCTTTGCGGCGTACGATCTTACAGTTCTCGCACACCCGTTTTACGCTTGCACGTACTTTCATCACTCGTCCCCAATCCGCTCAAGTCAAGTAAAGCGTGTCAGTATATGATCTTTTTTGCCTGGGCTTCAAGGCCCACTCGCACAAACTTTTGAAAATCGCCGTAGGCAGAGCAGAAATGTTCCTAAATCGGCTCTCAAATTTCAATTATCCTCGCGACGACTCACCTGTTATCTCGCCTACCGCCTCCCGAACCAACTCAAGAACCTCGTCCGGAGTCTTCCGGCCATCTACCGTTCTAAGGATTCCCTGCGTTCGATAGTGATCGATCAAAGGGGCAGTTTCGGCTTCGTAGACCTCTAACCGGTGGCGTATCGTCTCAGCGGTATCATCAGTTCTACCTTCAATGCTTGCACGATCCGATAGCCGCTTTCGAGCCACTTCTCGGCTCACCCGCAGTTCAATCGCCAGATCGATCTGCATGTTGAACTGCGCGAGCAGGTCCGACAGCATGCGGTCTTGCGAAATCGTTCGGGGAACACCATCGAAAACATAGCCTTTTGCCGCCGAAACTTTCAGGGCTTGGGCAACCAGCGAAATCACCAATTCGTCCGTAACATAGTTTCCGCTGTCGATTCGTTCCGCAATCGCGCGACCCAGGGGCGTGCCTCGCTGTTTCTCCGATCGTAGGAGGTCGCCTGTGGAAAGATGCCGAAGACCAAATTGCAACTCGATCCGCTTTGATTGCGTTCCCTTCCCAGCTCCTGGAAGTCCCAACATGACGACGTTCATTGCCGCTGATTACAGCCGTCCGCCTACCATGCCAACGCCAACCACAGCACGATTGCGACCGACTACCCTTCCAAAAGGCCACGGTAGTTCCGCATCACCAGGTGACTGTCGATCTTTTGTACAAGATCGAAAGCAACGCTGACTGCGATCAACAGACCGGTACCACCGTAGAAACTTGCGATCTGAAAGTCGACACCCAGCGATCCTGAGATCATCGTGGGAACAATCGCGACGAGCGCCAAGAAGCCGGCTCCCACGTAGGTGATTCGCACCATCACTTTTTCCAAATACTCGGCAGTACGTTTTCCAGGCCGATAACCAGGAATGAACGTTCCGTAGTCTTTTAGGTTCTCGGCCATCTCTTTGGGGTTAAACGTGATCGCCGTCCAGAAGTAGCAGAAGAAGTAAATCAAGACGACATATAGCAAGTTATAGGTGAATGACAAACCGCCACCCAACATCTGTCCGAGTTGGCCAAATACGTCTTGCAATCGTCCTGTCGTCACGCCGGCGAGCGCTCCGAACACCATCGTCGGCAGCATTAACAGGCTGCTGGCAAAAATGATTGGCATCACACCGGCTTGATTAATTCGCAGCGGAAGATGCTGCCGGGTGCCGCCGTAGACTCGCCGCCCCCGCACATGCTTCGCGCTTTGCGTCGGGATTCTACGCTGGCCGAGCGTGATGAAGACCACTCCAAACACCACGGCTACGAACAAGAAGCACAGCACAATCAACGTTTCGATACCGGTACGAGAAGATCCGAATCCAAGCAGCTCGAACTCTGCATTCTTGACCAAGTTAATCATGGCCCCCGGCATACGGGCCAGGATGCCAGCCATGATCAACAAGCTAATCCCGTTACCGATGCCGAATTCATCAATTTGCTCGCCAAGCCACATCAAGAAGATCGTACCGCAGGTCATCGTGACAACAGACGTTAACTGCCAAGCGAACGACAAACTCATCGGATCGCCGGGGTCAGACAAGAACTGCTCAGCAATCATCGCAACGCCGCTTCGCGGTTGCATGATCGCCCAGAGGTAAAACCAGCTTTGTATGAAGCAGAGCAGCACGGTCACGTAACGCGTGTACTCGTTGATCTTCTTTCGCCCCGTTTCGCCTTCTTTACGAAGCTCCTCGAGCGGTTTCCATACGCTGCCCAGCAACTGGAAGATAATCGAGGCTGAGATGTAGGGCATAATGCCCAAGCCGAAGATCGTCGCCTTCTGCAAGTCGCTGGCGGCGAAAACTGCCACTTTGTCGACAAAGTCTCCGAAGGAACTCTGCGTGGTGGTGGACGCCATTGCACTCTGATCGATAATCGGCAGCGTGATCTGGAAACCGACTCGATAAATCCCCAGAAAAATCAGCGTCAAAAAAATCTTTTGACGCAATTCGGGGATCGTAAAGACGACGCGAAGCTTCTCCCACATGATACGATCCGTCCCTAGTCAGGTAGAGAGCTAGTTCAACTGGAGCATTCGGGCTCGCGAGAGTTCGTAAACCCAATGGCTAGCCGACCTGTGCTACTCTTTAATCTCGGCGGGCCAAACGACTTACGCCTTCGCCAGCTTCTTTTTCTCGGCCACGGTGGTCTTAGCTGGCAGAACGACAATCTCGCCGCCAGCCTTTTCGATCTTCTCGCGTGCGGTGGCGCTGAATCGGTGACCACAAACCTTCAGTTTTTTCGTGAGTTCACCGTCACCCAGGATTTTTAAGATATCAAAGCGGCTCTTGGCAAGGTCTTTTTTTCGCAAAAGATCGAGTGTCACCTCGTCGCCCGCATTAAACGCGGAGTCGAGATCGCCAACGTTAACAACCGCCACGTTCAACGCGAACTTGTTATTAAATCCACGTTTGGGAATGCGGCGCACGAGTGGCGTAGCACCACCCTCAAATACCGACAGAGCCTTGAATCCAGGGCACGACTTCTGGCCTTTGTGTCCGCGACCGGCCGTTTTTCCGAAGCCTGAGCCGACGCCACGTCCCAGACGCTTGCGCCTTTTGAATTTCGTGATGCCACGATTTACGTCGTTCAAATTCATGACAGCGAAACTCCCCGCAATCGTTCAATGTCTTGTTTCGTCCTGAGTTTGCTCAGAGCGTCGAAAGTCGCCTTCACCAAGGTGATCGGATTACTCGTTCCAATGCTCTTAGTCAGAATATTTTGAATTCCCGCGGCTTCACAAACTGCTCGAACCGCCGCTCCGGCGATGATTCCAGTACCAGGTCCGGCCGGAACCAAGACGACGACCCCCGCGCCAAAATGCCCTTTGACGAGGTGCGGAATTGTGCCGTCCTCAATGGGAATGCGAACTTGTTCGCGAGCGGCTTGCTTAGTAGCCTTCTCGACACTAGGCGGAACTTCATTCGCCTTGCCGTAGCCCCAGCCGACTTTACCGTTGCCATTTCCAGCGACGACCATTGCAGCGAAGCTAAACCGCCGGCCACCCTTGACCACAGCGGCACAGCGACGAATCTTGATCGTCCGTTCGAGATCTTGAGAATGCGATGAGTCTGTAGACACGACCTTCGCTCCGATTGTTCTTTGATACTGTTGTTTTAGAGTGTCAGACCAGCTTCTCGAGCCGCATCCGCCAACGCTGCAATCCGCCCGTGGTATTTCGAGGCACCTCGGTCGAGTCGAACGGATTTGATTCCAGCAGCCAGCGCACGTTCGGCGATCACTTTTCCAATCGCTTGGGCGGCGACTTTGTTGCCGCCTTTCGAAACGGACTCCCGAACGTCCTTATCTCGCGTGCTGACCGAGACTATTGTCTTTTTCGCCACGTCATCGATCAACTGGCAGCCAATATGCTTGTTGCTGCGATAGATACACATCCGCGGCGTACCGCCATCGCCATGCAGTTTCTTCCTTACACGAAACCGCCGACGCGTACGTTGCTTCAATAAAAACTTGTTCTTATCCACGACCGTTGCCTTTAAATTACGTAGCCGATTTACCCGGCTTGATCTTCACATGTTCGCCCTGGTAACGAATTCCCTTGCCCTTGTAAGGCTCGGGCTTTCGACAGGCACGAACTTCCGCAGCGAACTGACCGACCATCTGCTTGTCGCAGCCTTTAACGACCACGTGCGTTTGATCGGGGAGCGTGACATTCAGACCCGCTGGTACCTTCTTCTTGATTTCATTGGCATAGCCGACACGCAGGCTCAGCGTATCACCTTGCAGAGTCCCGACGTAACCCACGCCGATAATCTCCAGGCGTTTTTCATAACCGACTTTGACGCCGATAATCATGTTGTTGATCAGCGCTCGGGTCAGGCCATGATAGGCACGAACTTCGCGGTCTTCCGAGTTGCGCGTGACGGAGACTTGCCGAGACTGTTCGTCTACTGCAACTCCGATTTCGGGCCGGTGCTCGTACTGCAACTTCCCTTGCGGGCCCTCGACCGTGATAACGCGACCCTGCATAGCGACTTTTACGCCATCCGCAATCGATACAGGCTTCTTCCCAATACGTGACATCGTTACGACTATTCGCTCAAGTGTGTTGTTACCAGATTTCGCACAATACTTCGCCACCCAGCTTCCGCTGCCGGGCTTCGCGATCGCTCACCAAACCACGACTGGTACTCAGAATCGTAATTCCAAGTCCGTTCAGCACGGGCTTTAGATCACGAGCCTTCCGATACACGCGGCAGCCCGGCTTGCTAATGCGCCGAATCCGCTGAATGACGCGCTCGCCATTCGGCCCGTACTTCAATTCAATTCGCAGCTGATTGACAGGCTGCTCTTCCACTTCTTGCCAGTCCCAAATGTAGCCTTCGCGCTTGAGCACCTCGGCCAAGCCACGCTTGACTTGCGACAGCGGCATATCCACATTCGGTCGTTCGACACGTACGGCATTCCGTATCCGTGTCAGCATATCGGCAATCGGGTCGGTCATCATGTGACTTAGGTCCTCTGCTTACCAACTTGACTTTCGGACGCCAGGAATCAATCCCTGCAACGCGAACTTACGGAAACAGATACGGCAAATACCAAACTTGCGATACACAGCCCGCGGTCGCCCGCAGAAATTACAACGCCGCTCTTGCCGAGAGGAATACTTCGGCGTCCTGCTAGCCTTTGCGATCTTCGATTTGCTCGCCACAACACATTCCTGTTGATCTATTAAACCGGACAGAACCTAAGCCGCACCCGCGGCGGAATCTGCCTGACGGAACGGCATGCCAAAGAGTCGCAACAGCTCGCGAGCCTCATCATTACTGTCCGTCGAAGTTACAAACGAAATATTCATTCCCTGGACCTTCAAAAACTTATCCGGATTCAATTCCGGGAAGACCAGCTGTTCCGTCAATCCTAGGCTGTAGTTTCCTTTGCCGTCAAAAGCCGTGTCACTTACTCCGCGAAAGTCGCGGACGCGAGGCAGCGCCACTGCGATCAGGCGATCGAGAAACTCATACATTCGCTGTCGTCGCAAAGTCACCTTCGCACCGATGCTTTGGCCTTCCCGCAGTCGAAAGCCGGCAATCGACTTGCGCGCCTTGGTAATGATAGGCTTCTGGCCAGAAATCTGTGTCAGGGCCTCGACAGCCGTCTCAAGATGCTTCTTATCTTGAGTCGCTTCGCCGACTCCCATATTGATCACGATCTTCTGAAGGCGAGGAAGCGCCAAGCGATTATCTCGCTTGAGCTGTTCCCTCAAAGCCGGGAGGATCTCGTTCTGGTATTTTTCTTGTAGTCTTGGGACCATTGTTCCGTCGCCTTAGCAAGGCCAGCGATCCGCTGACCCAGTTTCTGTATACCTGGCTACTTAGCCGCTTGTTTTTCTTTGGCTGGCGCTATCTGACCGAGTCCGGAGCTGCACTTCCGGCAAAACCGCTCTTTGATGCCGTCGCTGGTCAGTCGTGCGCCCGTTCGGACACCGACGCCACAGCGACCGCAAACCAGCAACACATTTGATATCTGCAGCGGCATCTCTTTGGAAAGACGACCACCTTGCGGGTTCTTTTGGCTGCGCCGCACGTGCTTATAGACGCGATTGCAACCTTCGACAACCAGCTTACCCGCCGAGCGATCGATACTCAGCACGCGACCTTGCTTACCGCGGTCGTTGCCTGCGATCACTTGTACCGTATCATCCGTTTTAATATGCATTAGACCACCTCGTTCGCGAGGCTCACGATCTTCATAAAGTTGCGATCCCGCAATTCACGAGCGACCGCCCCGAAGATGCGAGTCCCGCGTGGATTACCATCGTTGTCCACGATCACAGCAGCGTTGCTGTCGAATCGAATGTAGCTGCCGTCGGCGCGGCGTGTCGGCTTCTTCACGCGCACAATGACGGCACGCACGATTGTCTTCTTCTTCACGTCACTGCCGGGAATGACGCTCTTCACGCTGCAAATGATGACGTCACCAAGGCTGGCGGTTCGGCGGCGCGATCCACCCAGCACTTTAATGCACTGAATCTCTTTTGCGCCCGTATTATCGGCGACAGATAGTCGCGTTTCCTGTTGAATCATCGTACTCTATCCTTGCTCCACGTCGGCTGCTGCTTGTTCTCGAGCGGCTTTCAGCGCTGCCACGTCGACCGCACGGCTCTTTTCGACGACACGCACCAACGCCCAACGCTTGGTCTTCGACAAAGGTCGCGACTCGATAATCTCGACCGTGTCGCCCTGGCTCGACTCGTTGCGTTCGTCGTGAACATAACACACGGTTCGCTGCCGAAGGAACTTTCCGTACTTCGCATGCCGAACTTGCCGAGCGATTTCCACGCGGCGAGTCTTATCGCACTTGTCGCTCTTCACAACGCCGACTGAAACTTTCTTGGGCATGATTACTACTCTTGTAAGATTCCTCAGTAACGCTTAGGCCGCTGCCGGCGTTTGCCTTTGATGCAACAATGTCTTAATACGCGCGACGAGTCGTCGGCACTTGCGGAGTTCGCTCGGAGCGTCCAATCGCTCGGTCTGCGACTGCAACCGCAATCGCAACAACCGATCGCACGTCTCCTTGAGGTTCAACTCAAGTTGCTCGTCGCTCATCTCTCGAAGTTCCGCAGCCTTCATCGCCTCTACCTTTACCTAATGTTTCGTGAACTAAGCGGGACGCCGGCGAACTAACCGAACTCGCACTGGCATCTTGTGAGCCAGACGTGCAAAACACACTTTCGCTTGTTCTTCCGTCACGCCGCCGAGTTCATACAACACTGTACCAGGACGAACCGTTGCCACCCAGGCTTCGGGTTCACCCTTACCTTTACCCATTCGCGTTTCCAACGGCGTCGACGTAATCGACTTGTGAGGAAACATCCGCACGTACAAACGACCTTCGCCACGAATGTACTGTTGGGCAGCAATACGACCCGCTTCGATGGTCTGTGCTTTAATCCAACCACCTTCCAGCGATTGCAAGCCAAAGTCACCGAAGACAACTTTATTGCCTCGAGTCGCGTTACCTTTTATATGCCCTCTTTGGCTTTTTCGGTGCTTGACTCTCTTGGGCATCAGGGCCATCGGAGACTCCTTCGTACATACCTTGGTTAACCCAGACCTGAATCCCGATGTGACCTTGAGCCGTCTTGGCTTCGTGGAAGCCGTAGTCGATCTTTGCTCGCAGTGTACTTAACGGAATCGATCCAGAAATTTGTTTTTCAATACGAGCCATCTCAGCACCGCCGAGGCGGCCTGCGAGGCGAATCTTAATACCCTTGGCACCAGCGTCCATCGTTTGCTCCATCGAACGTTTGATCGTGCGACGGAAACTAGCGCGCTTCGACAACTGCTGACCAATATCTTCAGCAACCAACTGAGCCATTAGCTCTGGTCGCCCAACTTCTTCGATTTTCAGGTTCACGCGTCGACCGATCAGGTTCTGAAGTTCCTCTTGGAGCAACTCCACCTCCTGACCCTTCTTACCAATAATCAAACCCGGCCGAGCAACATACAACACAACCTTGACTTCGTCGCGAGTGCGTTCGATCTCAATTCGATCGATGCCAGCATTACGATACTGCTGCTTTTTGGGATGCTTCTTAATGAAGTCGCGAACCTTCGCATCTTCGCGCAACAGGGTTGCGAACTCTTGCTTGGAAGCAAACCAACGGCTCTTCCAGCCAATCATCACACCGGTTCGAAAACCGATTGGGTTAACTTTTTGTCCCATATCTAGATCTCGTTAATGTCTTCAAGTGTGACGTGAATGTGCGACATACGCTTCTTGATCATAAAGGCCATACCGCGAGCTCGAGGCCGCATTCGCTTGAATATCGGGCCTCCGTCAACTCGAGCATCGACCACGACCAGTCTCTCGACCCGCAGCGTCTTACCGGGATTTTGATCGGGATCCTGTGCGTTACCCAACGCGCTCTTCAGCACCTTCTCGAGCATTCGAGCGCCACGATGAGGCTGAAAACGCAGGAGGTCCAACGCTTCGTCGGCAAAACGACCGCGAATCATATCCGCCAGATGGCGCACCTTGCGGGCGCTGATCCGAGCGTTGCGATGCGTGGCTTTGAACGACATTGTCTGTTTCCTGTTAACTGTGACTATTCTGTGCTTGGGACGATCGATTTCGCAGCGTCTCATGGAACGCCGGAAACTTTGCGATCAGCCTAACGCTTACCCTTGCCGCCGTGTCCGCGAAAAGTTCGCGTCAGGGAAAACTCGCCAAGCTTGTGACCGACCATATCTTCCGTCACGAACACCTTCAAATGCTGTTTGCCGTTGTGAACCATAAAGGTCACGCCGACGAACTCTGGCACGATCGTACAGGCTCGCGCCCAGGTCTTAATTGGATCAGCCTTGCCGCGCTCTTGCTGCTTCTGCACTTTGGCGTACAGCCGCAAATCAACATACGGGCCTTTTTTGGTGGATCTACTCATACCGAACTACTTACTCCCAAAAGCCTTTCCGGCAGATTAATTCTTAGGCAACTTCAACTGACCATAACGCCGCGACCGACGACGTCGGACAATCGCGGAATTCGAAGCCTTTCGACGCTGACGCGTTCGGCCCCCCTTGGCGAGCTTACCCGTCGGACTGACAGGATGACGACCACCCTTTGTACGACCTTCACCGCCGCCGTGTGGATGGTCGATCGGATTCATGCAAGTACCACGAACGTGCGGGCGGCGTCCTAGCCATCGGGATCTACCAGCTTTCCCCAGCACGATCGCCATGTGATCGGGATTGCTAACCTTGCCAATGGTGGCTCGACAAGCAGCTGGCACGCGGCGAATTTCGCCACTTGGCAAGGAGATCTGAGCCCAGCTACCTTCGCGAGCCATTAACGTAGCATTCGTCCCGGCACTACGACACAGCCGACCACCGCGACCTGGCAACAGCTCGACATTATAAATAGTCGTTCCCACCGGAATGTTCTTCAGCGGCAGAGTGTTACCGACCGCTGGCGGTGCCAACGGTCCATTCTGGACTTGATCACCGGCCTTTAAGCCTTCCGGAGCGAGCACATAACTTTTCGCACCATCGACGTAATGCAGCAAGGCGATCCGACCACTCCGATTCGGATCATATTCGATCGAAGCAACCTTTGCGGGAATACCATCTTTTTTCCGCGCGAAGTCAATCAAGCGATACTGCCGCTTATGACCACCACCGCGATGGCGAGCCGTAATCTTCCCCTGATTATTCCGCCCACCCGTCTTCGTCATCGGACGCATCAGCGACTTCTCAGGCGTAACACCTGGCGTCAAGTCAGCAAAGTCGCTGACACTGGCATTACGCCGTCCGGCGGACGTTGGTTTGTACTGTCGAATTCCCATAACCTAAATCTCCCTCCAGCCGTAGCCAGAGTCACCAATTCCATTCTCTAGAAGAAGTCAATCCGATGCTCTGAGTTCAAAGTCACCAGAGCCTTCTTCCAATTCTTGGTATAGCCGTAGCGAAACTTGTGTCGGCGCGGCTTGCCCTTACGATTCTGAGTGCGCACCTTTTCGACACTCACCTCAAACAATGCTTCGACAGCTCGCTTCACGTCACCCTTGTTCGCCAGGGCGTTTACTTCAAACGCGTACTGGTTATTTCGCGTTGAGCGATGAACGCCTTTCTCCGTAACCAGCGGACGCAAAATAACCTGGTGCGGCTCTAGCAACAGACCCTTCTCCGCCTGCTTGTCATCAACTTTTTTCGCCATCGACATCACTCCCGATATCCAGCAGACTAAGAAGCTACAGCCGTTACGCCGTGCTTCGCGCGAATCGCATCCAAAGCCGCTTTCGTCACCAATAACTTACGCGGAGCCAAAACCGAATACGCATTCAATTCGGAAACAGGAGCCACATTGACCTTCTCTATGTTCCGAGCGCTTTTATAAACATTGATATCCAGCGACTCGGTGGCCACCAACGCCGAAGCACCAGCCAAGCCGAGGGCCTTTAACACGGCAGCCATTTCTTTAGTTCGCGGCTCACCGAAGGACAGTTCGTCAATGACGACAACTTGATTATCTCGCAGCTTCGAGGCCAGCGCCATTCGCGTCGCGACCTGCAACGCCTTGCGAGGCAAGCGATACGAGTAATCGCGCGGAGACTTGGCGTGAATATGACCACCACCACGCCGTACACCCGATCGCCGCGATCCCGCACGGGCGTTACCCGTACCTTTCTGGCGGTACATTTTCTTGGTCGAACCAGCAACCTCGCCACGTGTCTTTGACTTATGGCTACCTTGCCGCAGATTCGCTTG
>CAUJKL010000817.1 GCA_963204995.1 Planctomycetota bacterium
TGCCCTGCTGTGGAGTTGTGAGAACGGTATTTGTGTTGACTCCGGTGTTTCGATCATCGTACGAAGTGAAGAAGACATTCTGTTCTGGCGTTCCCAGAACCTGCAACGCCCCCGCACTGCGATCCACCGAAGCAGTCGAACTGCCGACACCGATTCGCGCCTCGCGCCGTTTGAACAATGCCCCCGCGTCGATCATCACGGTCACGCCTTGGGGAACTTCCATCGTAGCGCCATCGCTACGAACGGTGTTTCCGGGCCCACCAAAACCGATCTCATAGGCAAACGCGTCGTTCAGCGTATCCAACGAGCCATCGACACCGCCGTTACCGACGATGCGGACGACGTCGCCCGGGTAAGCATTTGAAAAGCCACTGGGACCGCCCGCCCCCGAAATGTTGCTGAACGGTTTGCCCAGCGTGCCGTCCGCCGTACCGGCCGCCGCCGTCTTATCGATGAAGATCGTCTTGCCAAGTCGGTCGATGCCTAGTGAATTGGCGCTCAGCACCACGCTTCGCTCGCCGCTCAAGGTCACTTTGCTTCCCGCAGCAGTCGCCATGGAAGGCGAATTGAAACCGGTTGGCCCGTTAATGGCGGCCATCAGCGAAGCGGCAATGTCCGTCGCGGTACTCGGAGTAGCACCTGCCACGTAGGGCACGCGCACGTTCGTCCCGGCGACGATTGCATCCGAGGAGAACTCGAAGGTTCGCGTGACGGCTTGACCATTGGTAATCGTGATCGTCTGACCCTCGACGATGGTGTTACCATTGCCGGTGACGTCCAGCACGCGTTGCAGGCTTTGGGTACGGAACCAGAAGTTATAAACGCCACCCGCAACGCCGTCGGCATCACCGTCAAGTAGCGTGCCATCGACATCAACAATGCTCTTGGTCACATCGGGGCGGAAGTCTAGTCGCAGTTCATACGCACCTTCGGTCAACCCGCCGCTTCCACTGTTTTCGATAGCGGGGTCGTAGTTCGCATTCCCACTCGCGCTGACTCCGATAAAGTATTTGCCCGGGTCCAAATCAAGGCGAATCAACGAGTCTTGGCTGAAGTAATCGTCGTTTTGCGAAACGAGAACGCGAACGGGGTTGCCGTTGCCGTCAAGCACGGCAGTCCCTGAAGCATCCTGCACTTCACGATACAGGCGTAGCACCGTGTTCAATTGACTCGAGTTGTTTAGTCGTTCGGCCATCGTTTCGGCGGTGAACGTGCCGGAGGCGGCGAGCGTGAACTCGTACATGTCGATGTCGCGACTGTCAGGGCGATACAAGTATTGTCCGTGGACAATGTCCGCATCACCCGGGAACACAGGCTCGGGAACGGTCACGTTCGGGACGACCAAGCCTGGCGAGGTGTTGGTGGGAGAATCCTCGATGTCGTTCTGTAATTGCAGCGCCGGAAGGTCGTTCGAAAAGCCGCCGCCGAGGATTTGACCGATCCCACTGGCCGCGGTTTGAAACCAGCTGAGTGTGGCCGGAACGCTATCCTCTTGCCCGTAGCCGTCGTACCAGTTGTAAGCAGCGTTGAGAATCACCAGACCGCTCGAAATGTTCCCGCCTGCAATGACCGCCACACCATTCTGGCCGAGCGTCTCTCGGGGGTTCAGCGCGCGAGGATCACCGGTCGCGATGGTGATTCCCTGGTTGGCGGTTTCGACGAACTGAACGCCATAGTAATTGCTGGCCAGTTCGACGATCTCTCGGACACGTTGCTTCTGAGCCTCGGTAATCGCGTTAAAAAGTTGCGCACCGTTAGGGCTGACACCGTAGTCGTTGCGGAAATTGTAAAACACGACACTGATGCCATCGATCTGATCCGCAGCTTGCGTCACATGGGCGTCAAACGGGTATTTAAGATCGCGATGTCCCGGCTCATCTTGATCGCCTGGATAATCCAGCGGTAACGCTTGACGCTCGATCGTCGAAGCGATGATCTGGCTGGTGTTACTCGTCGCGCTCAAGTCGCCTAACACGCGATTCGCGCTGCTAAAACTCGAGCCCGCATCGACGTTGACCACGCGAGTCGTCGGCATTACCTGCGCCGTCACATTAGGAACTAATTCATCTGTCCCGATGCGTAATCGATACGTCCCGGAACCTGACAGGTTTGCGATATCGTTGCCGAACGTGAGCACGGCCTTGTTGGTCGCCGGATCGTAATAAATCTTTGTGGGTTGGATCGCGACGCCGTCGTCCGTGTTCCGCGCCGTGTCGTTCGTCTGAATCAGCTTATAGAAGGAAGGATCGACGACGGTCGGCCCGGTGCTCGGATCCGCCGGTGTTTCAATCGCGGTGTTGTAAAGATCGTCTTCATTGAAGTAGACGATGATCTGGTTACGTGCTTGCGACAGGCCGCGTTCGGTGATCTTCGGAGCCAGCCCGGCTCCCGTGAGTCCCGCACCATCGATCGTGAATTGCGGGTCTCGGCCAGCGTACTTACCTTGGAACGCCACATTCCAAGGACGACTGCCATTGACTGTCACGTCGCCAGGATCGAGATTGGGTAACCCTTCCAGCGCCAGCCGCATATCGTTAGCCGTGGCATTGTAACTAATTCCACTCGCCGTCTGTCCGTCGAAGGTCAAGCTGAACGTGCCGCCGCTTGGCGAACCGCCTAGCGAGACTTCGTTGACGCGGCTCACGGGCTGCGGCACCACCGAAACGACTTGGGCACCGAGCTTGAGTTCGAAGTAGATGGTGTCTTGGTCCAGTCCATCATCGGTCGTATCGTCGCTGACGACGTAGGCAGCACCGTCTGTATTCCGCAACGCCGTCACGCCGGACAGCGCGTTGTCCGCACCGAAAATCTCGATCTTGTATTTGTCGTTTGGAAGCGCTGCGGCAAACCGAGCGACGACGACCGACGAGCTGGCTCCGAACCCGACGAACCCGGGAACCACTTGGACATCTTTGGGGTCACCGAAACTGCCGTCAAAGCCGGCCCGCGTAATGCGGATGCCTTCGAACGTGCTGGGATCGAGGCCCGGTTGCGAGGCAAAACGAAAAGTCAACTCGCGCGGTGAGGTCTTGAGTACATTGTCAATTCCGTCGCTCGGGTCGGTATCGAAGTTGAAGATCGCGCCGGCGTTCGGATTGATGCTGATCAGTTGAGGCGATATCGGGATGGGAGGCAGATCGAATGCGGCGACCACGGTCGTGGCATTGCCGCTACCACCATCGAACGCGCTGAAGCCCATGCCGCGTCGCGCAAATGCCGTCCAAATCTCCGACTCATTCGCGCCACCGGTCAACGCCAGATCCGCCGCCAGGATGGCATCTCGAGCATCCAGCATCGACGGATTCGCCGGCTGCAGCTTGAGCCCATCCATGACCAGTTGCATCGCCAGATTGTTGCCGCCCGTTCCGTTATAAAGATCGGGATCGTATCCGTGCTTGTTGATCAGCAACCAGTTCATGTCCCACAGCACAGACGCCCAAATCTCACCGGCGCGATGCACTTCGTTGTTCGGAAAACCGCCGTTAAAGTTGTTGTAGGTGAGCGGGTTAATGGAAAGGTTGAAGCTGTACGGAAAGCGCCGAATGCCACCTCCGCTCGCCGGATTGCCCAGAACCCAATTCCCAACCGGATAGGCATCAAACTGCTTGTCGGTGGTCGTCTGCGAGAACATCAACGTCCACCAGTCGCCCCAGCCTTCTCCCATGCCGCCACTTTGGATGGCGTTGAGGGCACCCGAGTTTGCCGGCCCACCTGTCAAACGATTGCTGACTCCGTGCCCGAATTCATGAACGATGATTCCCGGTTCAATGTCGCTGTCGCGCGTCGGCGACGTGTAATTAAACTCAAACATCCGCATGGTCGGCGAGAAGCCATCCGGCGGGGTTCCCATCGTGGCGTTGTTTGCAATTCCCACGTCCGCGCCGAATTGCGCGGCAGCGAGAACGGAGTCGCCTCCAATACCCAAACCGCCGTAGTTCAGCTCCTGAAAATTGCCCGAGGCCTCATCGAACCCATATTGATAATGCACATCGTGAAGGATGTTGTTCCAATAAAACAGATTCGTGGTTGCAGCACTGGTCCACTGATTGGCGTCTTGATTTAAGTTCAGTGGGAAGTCGAACGACAGCGAGGCTCCACCGTCCGGCGACGGGCCGACATAGTTTCCGTCGCGATCCTCGATGGCAAGTACATTGTTTCCCTGTGTCGTCGTGAACTCGTTGCCTGCCACACCGTTCGTGTCGTGCCAGCCAAATGGTGAAGCAACGAGATCGTGGGGATCGACGACGATCGCTCTCGGACCATCAAGTGGGCTATCCAGCGGCAAAGGAAAGACATTGTAGGACGCATGTGCTACCCAATCGATAACATTTAGAACATCACCATCTTGCGCACTTACACTCACGTCATACCAATGTTGGCCATCGACGGTCTGCACGTTAAGCCGCCATGCGAGTTCAACTCCGCTTCCTTGGGGAACGTATTGCAATTTGGCCGCGATATTGTCCAACGCAATTCCACTGGACGTGACCACCGAAGTTCGCGCGACATCCGTCTGAGATGAAAGCACTACCGGAGGCTGGGAAAGCGTCCAACCAAAGTCATCCGCGAGCGCCGTGACCGCTTCCGGTGCCGACAGAACGGGGGTCGGAATTACCGGTGGAGCGGGCGTGTGCAAGCCCGGCAAGAAACTGCTACCCAACGAGATGACCTGTCCATCGCCGGCAACGTTGATATTGGCAACCGCGTTCGCGACTTCGAGCCCGTTGTACGTTTGCTGAAGATAGACGTGAGTCGTGTCGGCGTCGCGACTCTTGGTAATCGAACTGATCAGCGAATCGTCGAGACTATTCGCGGTCAAGCCCAATGCACTCGCGTGATCGCGCAGATATTTATTGGCGATATCGAGCGGCTTTGCATTCGATGGCTCCGAGAGGTATCCCCCTGCATTCATCAAATTGTGCTGTGCGGGCAGCGCGAACGGCAATTCTTGATCATGCCCGATATCACCCATGGGTGATAACGCAAGTAGTTGCCGGCTCTCCAATTGCTCCAAAAGCATCTGCCGTTTCTTGGTCGCGTCGCGAAAGCGTTGTGAACGATTGTTCGATCTTCGTGACGTGCGTCGCTTGGCCATATAAGAACCCTTAATTAGGGGGATCTGCGGGCTGCGCAGTCCCTATGTACGACAGGTGCCAACGACTCTGAAATAGATATCGCGGAGACCAGTCGTAACCCTAAGTGCTGTTGTGAACTCAACTTTTAGGCAATTCTGTCGATTATAGTTGGGGTCGAAGCCATTGCAAGAAAATGGGCAGTTCGCTAGGCGTGACGTCGCCCACAGCGCTGCTGCCGAGCCAACGTGACAAATCGTTGTAGCACTGGTTTGCTCGCCTATTCGACGGGAAGAAACGCAAAGACCAACATACCGAGGGGGACGAGGGCTACCAAAAGGTAGCCGCGATATCAGATTCGCTCGTGATTACGGTTCGTTCATTCACGACCGAACAGATCCCCGAGAGCCGCATCGAATGCATCTCTCGGATCAAATCCACCCTGCGAGTCGGCTAATCCTTCGACCAATCCTTCAAGATCGATGTCGAAATCGCCAAGTTGCGAGCGCCGGCTCCCTGAAATCGGATCATCAGCAGTTGCAAATGCAGCATCGACTAGCGAGCTAAACCGTTCGATTGACACATCTGTCGTAACCAGGCTTTGAGTCGGACGCCGCTCGTTTTCGGCTTGCCTCACCCAGAACGACTGGTCGACATACGGCAGAACGGTGATCCTGTCCGCGTCGAGGTTGGAGATCAACCCTTGTTCGCGGCTCTGCGAATCAGCCGCTAACAGGTCCGTGCCTTCGCCTTCCGCAACTCCACCGTTGTTGAGGAAATTCACAACCCGCAAGACATCGATAGCGGATACCGACCCGTCACCATTCACATCCCAGAAGGGTGCAATGGCGGCGCTATCGCTCGGTATCTCGTGGGGACCGTTCTTGTTAATCTCGTTAATGATTAACAAGGCATCGATCGCGGATACCGATCCGTCAGCGTTCACGTCGTTCGGATTGTCAGGGTTTCTTCTGGGGCGAGTGTTTACAACGTCAATTGTCACCGTCACGGGACTAGAGGTCGCACCCGCGCCGTCTTGAGCGAAGTAGCGGAAACTGTCGCTGCCAAAGAACCCAGCCTTCGGTGTGTAGGTAAACGAACCATCGACATTGAGCGACAACGAGCCGTTGTTCGTTCCGCTTCCGCTGACGTAGACCGCCCGGAGCGGTTCTTGATCGACATCCACATCGTTTTTCAAGACGCCATTGGCGGCAGAGACGGTCAGCGTGCTTCCTTCGGCAACCGAATACGAATCGCTGGTCGCGGTCGGGCTGTCATTTACTGCACGAACATTGATCGTCACCGTCCCCGTACTACTGGCCGACCCATCGCTGGCCTGATAGGTAAAGGAGTCGGTACCGTTGAAGTTTGGTTTGGGTGTATAGGTGAAGAAGCCACTTGAGTTCAGCACGACCGTTCCGTTCGTCGTTGCCGACAGCAAACTAGCCGATAATGGACTGCCTTCCAGGTCGGAATCGTTTGCCAGGACTCCCGTAGCTGCTGTGACAATCAGCTGCTCGTCTTCGTTGACCGAGTAGTTATCGTTGGCCACGATTGGCGCGTCATTTCGCCCGTCAACGGTGATCGTGACGATCGCCGTATTTGACAGCGTTCTGCCATCACTCGCCCGGTAGGTGAACGTGTCCTGCCGGCTTTGCCCTGGGGCCAGCTTTTGCAACAAGGTCACCGTCGTGGGGTCATAGGTGAATGTGCCATCGGAATTCAAGCTGACCGGAGCACCTAGGGCACTTGTCACGTCAAAGGTACCCACAGTAATCGTGTCATTCGCATCGGGGTCGAAGTCATTACCGAGCACGCCGACACCGGACACGATCAATTTCGAATCCTCGTCGACACGATAGGAATCCCCAACGGCGACGGGAGCATCGTTCGTGCCGTTCACGGTCACCGTCACCGTTGAAGTTGATGTGCCGCCGTTTCCATCGGAAATCGTATAGATGAAACTGTCATTCAACGATTGCCCAGCACCCAGTGCCCGCAGCTGCGTCACACCTCGAGGATCGTAGGTGAACGCACCATTCGCCGTGACGGTAACCGCGGCACCTCGTGAACTAGCTCCATTGAACGGCGTCGCGGTGAGAGCGTCTCCATCGACATCGAAATCATTCAGCAATATCCCTGGAGCGGCGATCGTCAACTGAGCATTGTCGCTCGTCGCGAATGTGTCGGCGACCGCTGTCGGACGATCGTTAACACCTGTGATGGTGATTGCCATCGTGCCTGGAATTGTCGAAGCCGATGTGCCGTCAAAGGCGTTATACACGAAGGTGTCGATGAAAGTGGCACCCAAGGGCAAGCGATTCAAACTTGCAGAAGTCGATGGGTCATAAGTCACCGCACCACCTGTCGTGACGAGCAACGTGGCTCCCGAGGGAAGTACAAACGTCGACCCGACATTGCTGGCCAATCCGTTCACGTCGGACACGCTCAGCTTGGCGAGTTCGGCATCCGTGTCATTCGCGAGCAAGCCGTTTGCCGCGTCGATCGAGATGGCGGTATCCTCGTTCGTTGCTGCTTTATCGTTGACAGCGACCGGAGCATCATTGCGACCGGCGACCATGACCGTGACGGTCGCCGTGTCGGTGAGACCGAGACTGTCGACGATCTGGTAAGTGAACGTATCGGTCGCTGTCTCGCCTTGCGACAAAGCCTGCAAAGCTGGTGCAAACCGCGGATCGTACGTCACTCGGCCAGCAGCGCTGATCGAAACCGTGGCACCAAACTGACTTCGCGTGTCGAACGACTTCAAGATCAAGTTGGCGTCATCCGGGTCGACGTCGTTCGCAAAAACATTGGCGATGATCGGCACGGCACCAGGGGCGACCGGCGAATAATCTTCGTTGGTCGAGGCTGTGTCGTCGTTGGCGATCGGTGCGTCGTTGACGCCCACCAAGGTGATCGAAACCGTTCCTATCGAGGTGCTGCCGTTTTGATCGCGAACCGTATAAGTAAATGTGTCCGTTGCGATCTGGCCCTGCTTGAGCGCCTGGATTTGCGGAGCGGTGGTTGGATCGTAGCGATATCCGCCCTGGGAATCCGAGTCAATCGTAACGCTTGCGCCCAGCACGCTTGTCGAGTTCCCAGGCACGGTGAGCAGGGTCGCTGTTTCTCCCTCGTCTGGATCGCTGTCATTGGTCAGCACGCCGCGCGGCGCTACGACCAAAACCACATCCTCGGATGTAACGCCAAAGTCCGTACGAGCCGTCGGGGCATCGTTGACGCCGCTGACGGTGATCGTCACCGTCGCCGTATCAGTTACCCCCACGGAGTCGGCAATCGTATAGGTAAACGTATCATTCACAGCAAGCGAAGTTTGCGTCAGCGCCTGGAGCGTGGCAGAAGTTGCTGGGTTGTAGGTATAGCCGCCCATCGCGTCGACGGACACGGTCGCCCCAAGGGCGCTGACCGCATCGGCACGAATCACCGTCCTCGCGTCGTTCGCGTCCACATCCGTGTCGTTCTTGAGCAACGCCGACGTGTCGGAACTTGCCACCACCAGCAGCGTGTCCTCGTTGGTTTGATTCAGATCATCGTTGGCTTGCGGTGCGTCGTTGACGCCGCGAATAGTGACCGTCACCGTGGCCTTGTTGCTCGCTACGCCACCGCTTCGTGTCTCAGTTGCCTTATAGGTGAACGTCACGACTTCCGTGTCCCCTTCGCGCAGCGACTGGAACGCCAAGCCTGGATTGAAGGTAAAACCTCCCGATCCCGATAGCACTGCGGTTCCCTTGCTTGGAACGTCTTCAATCGTGTAAGAGAGGGTATCGTTATCTACGTCCGTGACGTCGAACAGGTCTCCCACGACGGGTCCATCCTCGCTCGTCGTGACGCTGACGTTTCTTGCCACCGGCACATCGTTCACGCCGGTGACAGTGACCGTCACTGTCGCAACATTACTGTCCACCGACTGTGGGTCGCGGGCTCGGTAGGTGAACGTCACTTGCCGCGTCTGGCCGACGCCGAGATCCTGGAATGCAGTCCCCGGCGAGAACGTGAACTGGGCGTCTCCCTGCGCGTTGCTGGCGGTTACTGTTCCCTCACTGGGCTGCGCTAGCACCGTGTAGCGGAGCGCGCCCGTCTCGCCCGTATCAATGTCCGACGAATCGAAGAACGCCGAAACAGGTGCTCCGTCTTCCGTCGCACTGATGCTGACGTTGTTCGATACGGGTCGATCGTTCACTCCGGTCACGGTCAACGTGACGACCGCTTCATTCGACTCGGCGTTCGCCTTCCCGCTGTTATCACGAACCTTGTACCGGAACGAATCTTGTCGGCTTTGGTTAACGGGCAGCTTCTGTAGTTCCGTCGACGTGGTCGGGTCGTAGGTAAAGGAACCATTGGCGTTCACAACGAACGACGCTCCTAAACTCGTCATCCCTGAGATGACAAGTGGATTGCCGCTCAGCGGCGTGCCGTTGACCGCTGACACACTGAGCACTTGCGGTGGAACAGTCACATCGACATCGGTGTCATTTTGCAGAACGCCTTGTCCCGAAACGGTCAATCGCACGTCTTCATTGGCCGCATAGCTGTCGCCGTTGGCGACGGGGCTGTCGTTCTCGGGAGTGATCAAGATCGTGGCGACTTCCACCGTAGTGCTAAAGCTGGTCGAACCGCCGCTGACCAGGGTCGATCCTAAACCGCCGGCCAAACCGGTCGACTGGTCCCAAGCACGGAACGAGACCGTAGCCGTCTCGCCATTAAACGTGTTCGGCACGTAGCGCAGCAGAGCGGTCGCGGGGAGCAAGCGTGCCGAACCGTTCGACACCGCTCCGACCGGCGAATAATTCGCGTCACCGACCAACTTGTATTGCCATCCCGAAGCGTTTAAGCCCGTCGTTCCAATAATTGCGATTCCTTCCACCGCCGAGTTGTCGACATCGGTAATCAACGACGCACCCATGTTGGGGCGCAGGAGGGTCGCGATCGAGTCACCGGGATTCGCCGCTGCCGATACCTCGTCTTCGGTTCGCGTTGTCAATTGCGGATCTCGGCTGACGTCCAGCACCGGTGCATCGTTGACTGAAATCACGGTCAGTGACGCCGTGTTTTCGCCCACACGCGTATTCGGGTCCAAGCTGCTGAAGGGGGCCGTGCCAGCAGGACTGTTTGCCAGAATCGACGTGACATTTGCCCTCTTGCCCGCCATCAAATCGATTGGGCCGCCACTGCTTGCCGGCACATCCGTCTGATCCCACGCGATAAAGTTGATTCTAGCAGTCTCACCGTTGGCGCGATCGGGGACGTAGCGCAGGAAGTCCGTGCTCCGCAGCAACAGGGCTGACGCGTCGACCGGCACCCCATCGCTGACCGTTCCCGCACCATTGGCACCGTCAGCCCCAGTCAGCGGCAACCGTAGTGTTGTCGGGGACGGGACGCTGGTCACCAAGACGGCAGTAGCAGGATTGGTCGTGAAACCATTCAACAACACGCGATCGCCGACCACAAACCCGTGTGGTTGGGCAAAAGTCACCGTCAATACGTTCGAATTGATGCTGCTAGACGTGGCGTTCAGTGTCTTTACAAAGGGACGGTAATTCGTGCCGCCATCCAACGAGAACTCCCAGCCTGTTCCCGTTAGAGCGGTGATCGCGATTCCGCGCAACGCACCGTTGTCGACGTCGGTGATCGATCCCGTGAACGTGGCGATCTGGCTGCCGACGCTGTTTGTGTCTTCGTTCGTGCCAGTCAGAACGATCGATGCCGCAGCGGGCAGCTGGGGAGCATCGTTGACCGCTTGAATCGTAATCGTCGCGACATCTGTCTGAGCGCTGAACGGCGATTGTCCGCCGTTGTTAGCCGTATCACGTTGCATTCCTTGTTGCCCAGCGGTCGTCCCCGATTGGTCCCAGGCGCGATATCGGATCGTCGGCATCTCGCCGTTTCGCCCGTCCGGAACATAACGCAGCAGGTCGGCGGGCCGCAACAGCAGGGCAGCACTCTCGGAGAGCGTAGTCGGGAACGAAAGGAAGTTAACGCCGTTGTCGATCGAGTATTGCCAATTCACGACGTTACTGGCCGTCGCTGCGATGATGGCGATCCCGCTCGGGGTTAAGTCCACGTCCATGGCGGTTCCCGCCAGAATACTCTGGACGGATGTTGACGGCGGGTTCGCGCCAATATCTTCATGGGTCGGCGTGAGCGTGCGTGTTCCGTTCGGGGTTAACGTCGGGGCATCGTTCACCGGGTTAACCGTGACGGTCACCTTAAATTCCGACGTCTTAAAGTCATCATATAACAGCCCAAAGGTCGGACTATCCGGATCTACGTCACGTGTCTGGCCATTGTCACGGACCGTGTAAATGAAGGTAGCCGTTCCGTTGAAGTTCAATTCCGGAGTATAAGTCACCAATCCGCCGCTTGTTCGCGCCACAGTGCCGTGCGTATTCGTGCCGTCCGGTGAGACCGACACGAAGGTCAGTGTCTGGCCAGACTCATTCGCTGGGCCGGGCCGATCGTTCGACAGCAGCACCGCCTCAGAAACGGAAACCGCCGTGTCTTCGTTCGTTATCAAACTGTCGCCGAAGGGCGTCTCCGGTGGATCGTTGACTCGGTTTACGGTGACGACGATCTTCTCGTCGATAGACGACAGATGACTGTCGGTGGCCACGATATCTAGATTGGCACTACCGAACTGGTTCGCGAAGAAGATAATGTTCAACTCGTCGCTGCCGGCCAAGATTTCCGCTTTGAACAACGAGTTTGTGATCGTGCTCACCAGGGCACCGGACGCATCTTTGAGTGAGAATGTCAGCGTATCTGCCGGGCTGTCCGTGGCAATGTCGACGTCACCAAATGCCAGCGTGAGATTGCGTGTGAAGGGCGGTTCACCATCCGCATCGCCTTCGACGACGCTGACGTCGGGCAGAGCACTGATAATCTGTGGCGGGTCGTTCACGGGAGTCAGGGTAACCGTGAAGGTATCCGTGGCGAATGAAAGTGGATCGGCGGCTGAGCCAACAGGGCGCCCAGCCTGGTCGCGGGCAGTGACTTCGATCACGATTTGCCCGTGACGATTGGCACCATAATCCAATTTCAACACGGAGCCAACGAGTTTCACGCTGCCGCCGCCATGCGACGGGTTCCCGGTGGCGGCCGCCTTGCATACGGGATCGCGGTCGCTGACGATACAGTTGTCATCCTTGGTGACGACAAAACTAAATGCCAAATCATCGAGGTCGAACTGATTAATGTCGACGTCGCTAAAGACATCTTGAAACAGTTCGATAATGGTGTCGTCGGCATCTTCGTCGAGGGTCCGATCAGGCACCGGATTGCCGATTACGGGGTGATCATTTTCAGCGGTCACGTTGATCGTGAATGTTTGCGCCGGCGTCGTCGTATCAACGCCACCGAAAGCGGTTCCGCCGCTGTCTTTGAGTACGACGGAGAAGACCGCCGAACCGTTGCTGTTGTCAACGGTTTCAAACTTCAACGTGCCATCGGCGGCGATGGTCGGCGGGGTGACAAAGCTTAGCGAACCGATCGATGAGCCGACTTGCGTGACCGTAAACGTCAGCGTCTGGGCCGCCTCGTCGGCTGGTCCCCGTTGAATCCCGGTCGCAAAACTGACTTGAGTAGGAGCCACGGTCGTTGCCGTGTCGGCCGTATTCTCCAGGATGGTGTACTGCGTGGGAATCGTAAACACGGGAACATCGTTGACCGCCGTCGCCGTAATCGTAAACGTCTGCCAATCGGAGGTATCGACTCCGCTGTTTGAGGTTCCGCCATCGTCCATCAGGCGGATTTTGAACGTCGCGACTCCGTTCGAGTCAGCTGCCGTTTGGTAGGACAAGGTTCCGTTTGGAAGGACTTTCGGCACAGACGAAAACTGCAAAGTTTCCGTGGGCGATACGATGCGGACAACTTCAAAGGTGAGTCGCTGCCCAGCTAATTCATCCGCCGCACCGACGGGACCACTCGCAATGCCCGTCGCCCAACCCGTACGCGTAATCGCGCCGGCGTCTTCAAACACCGCCTGGTCCGAGCCCTTGTTGAAAATCGGTACATCATTAACGGGCGCGACCGAGATTGGCACGGTCGGCGCATGCCACATGTTTACGCCGCTGCCGAAGTTGATGTTGTCGTCCAGCCGAACATGCAAGGTGACGGGACCGCCATTGACATTATTTAGGTCGAAGTCCGCAAGTTCGTACTCCAGGCTGGGAATGGTTGGACTCATCCCTCGAATGGTCGCACCTACCTGAGCCAGTGTGCCCGTCATCGTGATCATGGCGGTACCGTTATCACTGATCGAACCAATTGGCACGCCACCCGGAACCGCCGTGCTCACAAACAGTCGACCGGGAGCCGTGGCGGACGGGACGTCCACCCACACCTTCACCGTCACCGCGCCATTGGATTCCATGTTGGCGATATCGACATCACTGAATGCAATGCCTGGCAACGCCAGTCGTCCCGTTTCCCCTTCGTTAATCGTCGGACTGCCGACGAGCGATAAGTCGACCGTCGGAGCATCATTGACCGGCGTCACGATGATCGTGGTCGTCTTGATATCCATCAGTGCAGGCTCTGTCCCCAAAGGCAGCGGCCCGACGTTACCATTGTCATTCATCGTCACCCGCACAAATACATCACCGCCGTTGTTCACGCGATTGAAGTTCTGCGCCGGGAATTGATAAGTCAGCGTCGCGATGGCTGCGTTGAGCTGCGCGAGCGTGCCGTCGAGCTGAATCAACGACGAGGTCGATGCACTAGGTGCCAACACCGAAGCATCGACGGCAATCGAGCCATCGCTGCTGATGTTAGTGCCCGCACCATCCACGATTGCGATCGTGACTCGCAGCGTCGCATTGGGTGCGACATCGATATCGACGTCGTCCAGCGTGATGCCTGCCAGGCGGTTTGTGAACTGTGGTAGACCGCCGCCCGCGGAGTCTTCGTCAAACGTGTAGCTCACGGGAAGCGAAACGACCGGTGCGTCGTTGATGTACGTAACGATAATCGACGCAGTATCCGTTGCCTTGCTGAATGGTGTCGTCTTACCGGTCACGGAAGCGTCAACGCGGGTGCCCTGTTGGTCGACCGTGGTTCCGGTCTGGTCCCACGCACGATACGTGATCGTCGCCGTCTCGCCGTTGCGAGTATCGGGGACGTAACGCAGCCGATCGGTCGACCGCAGCAACAACGCTTGAGTTGCCGAGACGGTGCCCACCGGCAAGAAGCTCACTCCGCCATTCGTTGAGAACTGCCAGGTTCCCTTACCCGTGAACCCGGTTACAGCGATGCCCTGGAGCGGGTTCTCGTCGACGTCAAAAATCGCACCTCCGACGATCGTCGATACCAAATCGCCGGCATTGGTGACGTTGTCCTCGGTGATACCCGTCAGTGTTGGCGCGCTTGGCGTGATCACAGGAGCATCGTTGACGGGCTGCACGGTGATGGTCACCGTGTTGGCGGCCAGTCCATCGGCGGTGAGCACAAGCGGGAGCTCGCCGCGGGGCGCAAACGAGGCGGGCAAAGGACCGATGTTCACCTGGTCGAGCCCGGCGAACTGCCCCTGCGCGACGGCTCCCAATACGGGGATGGAAACTCCGCCCAAA
>CAUJKL010000818.1 GCA_963204995.1 Planctomycetota bacterium
CAGCATCGAAGAATTCCAGGTCGAACATGAATTCAAGCAGTTGGGCCGCCGCACCATGCTGCTCAACGCCCGTACGATCCAGAACCCACTGCGAAAGACCGAGCGAATCCTGCTGGCCATCGAGGACGTCACCGAGCGCAACGAGTTGGAAGAGAAACTGCAAGCCTCGGAAACCATGTACCGCCGACTCTTCGAGACGGCCAAAGACGGCATCCTCATCCTCGATGCCAATACCGGGAGAATCCTCGAAGCCAATCCGTTCATGACCGAACTGTCGGGCTACTCGACGGCTGAGTTCATCGGCAAGGAGCTGTGGGAGATCGGTCTATTCCGCGACAAATCTGCGAACGACGCCGCGTTTCGGGAATTGCTCTTGAAGGGCGATATCCGCTACGACCACCTACCGCTCAATTCCAAGAGCGATCAGCAGGTCGAGGTCGAGTTCGTTAGCAACATCTATCAGTCGGAGCACCGGCGCGTCGCCCAATGCAACATTCGAGATATCAGCGATCGCAGCCGCTTGGAAATGTTGCAGCGGCGGCAGGCGGTCGAGTTGTCGGACATGCACCGCCGCAAGGACGAGTTTCTGGCGATGCTCAGTCACGAGTTGCGCAGTCCTCTGGCTCCCATCGCCAATGCCGTGCAACTGCTCGGCCTTCAGCGGTCGACCGAAAACAAGGTTCAGCAGCAGGCCCGCGGCATCATCGAACGTCAGCTGAAACAACTTCAACATCTCGTAGACGACCTGCTCGAAGTTTCCCGCTTGACCACGGGCACCGTTCAGCTTCGCCGCGAGCGGGTCGCCATCAGCGGCATCATCGAAGATGCGGTGGAGACGGTGCGACCATTGATTGAACAGCGCCGGCAGGAACTCACGGTGTCACTGCCGACGGAACCGATCTGGCTGCACGCCGACGCGGCGCGGCTGGAACAAGTGGTGGTAAACCTGCTCAGCAACGCGGCCAAGTACACCGCAGAAGGCGGGCATGTCTGGCTGACCGTCGAGTTGGAAGAGGACAAAGAGATGGATAGAGGGGGAGATGGGGAGACAAGGAGATCGGGAGACAAGGAGAAAGAGCCCAACCCTTCGGCTGTCTCCTTTCCCCCTCTCCCCCTCTCCCCCTCTCCTTGTCTCCCGATCTCCCCCTCTCAGGTTCTTATTCGCGTGCGCGACACGGGCGTCGGCATCTCCTCGAAACTGCTCCCACACGTCTTCGACCTGTTCACGCAGGCGGAACGATCGCTGGATCGCTCGCAAGGCGGATTGGGCATTGGACTGGCTTTGGTGCAGCGGCTCACGGAATTGCACGACGGAACGGTCGAGGCAACCAGTGTCGTTGGTGAAGGGAGCGAGTTTGTTGTACGTCTGCCGATTTGGAAGGATGTAGACGGAAGGCGGAAGAATGAATCAGGCACGGACTCTTCCGATTCCTCCTTCAGCCCTCATCCTTCACCCTTAAAAGTGCTGGTGGTGGATGACAACGCGGATACGGTGTTGAGTTTCACGATGTTGCTGAAAACATTGGGACATGATGTTCGGGCTGCTCACGACGGGCCGACGGCCGTGCAAGTGGCCCTCGATTGTCGTCCCGACATCGTGTTGCTGGACATTGGCTTGCCCGGACTGAACGGCTATGAAGTCGCGAAACGGATCAGGCAGCAGCCTGATTTCGAGAACGTCGTGCTGGTCGCCTTGACGGGTTATGGCCAGGATTCAGATCGACAGAGTTCTCTGCAAGCGGGATTCGATCACCATTTGGTTAAACCCGCACGTTTAGCGCAGTTGCAAAAGATCCTGGCGACCGTCTCAGAGCGGGTGACACCGTAGACGAGTCACTCCGTGACTGGAACCTTCGAGTCACTGAGTGACTCGTCTACTTTACTGACGAAAGGAAGAAAGACAATGACGACGACCGAACAACCGCTGCGAGTTCTGATCGTGGATGACCACCGCGATGGCGCGGACGCTTTGGGTTTGCTCGTGGAAGAACTCGGCAACCAAGTGCATGTGACTTACGGTGGGCGGCAGGCACTTGACGTGGCGACCGCCTTTCGACCTGATTTGATACTCGTCGATTTGCTCATGCCGGACATGAACGGTTGTGATCTCGTCATACGATTACGCCAAATGCCTGCCTTCGCCCATACGAAGATCGTGGCGGTCACAGGCCTGAAAGACGAAGGACACAAAACCTTGGCCCTCAAATCCGGCTGCGATACGATCCTCGTCAAGCCCGCAGGTTTGACCGACATTAAAACCGTCTTGGCCAGCGTCGTTCCCGCAGTCACATCTGCCAGCCAGTCGCCAAAACCAGCGCGAGCGCGTGTGAGTCTCGGGGGAGAAAGACTATTGCCGATGGTGGAAGCTCGACGAATCAGGAGCGAGCGCGCATCGAAGAACTTGACTCAAGCCGAAAGCGAAGCCGCCATCTGCGATGGAATCGTTCGCTTTCAAGAAGAGTTTCTCGGCTGGCGGTCGGAACAGATTCAATCCCACTTGGTCAAAGACCTGTTATTGATCCGCATTCGCGGCGCCTTAACGCTCGCCGAACGACAGCTTGGAAAATCGTTATCGCCGGAAAAAGGCCGCGACCTCATCAAGCAAACCCGGAAGCAACTGCTGGAGTTGGCGCGCCCCATGCTGGAATCGCTGGTCCACGAAGCCGTCGGCGTGAAGGTGTTGAGTATGCACCATGACATCAGTACCGCCACCGGCGAAGAAATGGTGATCTTTTCCTTGGCCGAAGCGCCCCGATTCCAATAACAGAGTTGACTCACATCAACGATCTACTCGAACACGTTCGTATCGCGGACATTCTGGATGTATGTGTAGTCACCGCACTCGTCTACGCGGGGCTGCGATGGCTGCGCCGCAGGGCGTCTCGGGCGGCGGCAGTCTGCCTGCTGTTGATTGCCACGCTTTACGTCAGCGCCCATGTCTTGGACATGTACTTGACGCTGTCGGCGTTTCGGATCGGCCTGACGGTGATCCTGCTGGCCCTGATCGTTGTTTTTCAACAGGATATCCGGCGAGGCTTCGAACAACTTTCAACATGGGGATTGTCCGACCGATCGAGGACATCGAGTGTAACCATCGATACGTTGCTGGAAGCAGTCAGCATCTTGGCAAAAGAAAAGATCGGCGCACTAATTGTGATCCAGGGGCGTCAGCCGATTGAACCACACGTTCGCGGAGGCGTCCCAGTTGGCGGACGAATCAGCATTCCGCTGTTGCACAGTATCTTTCATCCGGCGACGCAGGGCCACGACGGAGCCGTCTTGATCGACGGTGATGTGATCGTAAAGCTGGGCGTTCATTTGCCTCTGTCAAAGAACCTTCCGGAAGTGGGCCGTTCGGGAACTCGCCATACTGCGGCACTCGGTTTGGCGGAGTGTTGCGATGCGTTAGTCATCGTTGTGTCGGAAGAACGAGGAACGTT
>CAUJKL010000819.1 GCA_963204995.1 Planctomycetota bacterium
CGGTGGTTTCTACTACACACCGGATGCGGGCGGGACGAGCCAGGCCGGTACGACCGACTCGGGCGGGCTGCGCAGTTATGCTTCGATGACTTATGCCGGATTGAAGAGCATGATCTATGCGGGCGTTGGGCCCGACGATCAGCGAGTGAAAGCCGCTTACAAGTGGATTACGAGGAATTACGGACTCGACACGAACCCAGGCATGGGAAGTTCCGGGCTCTATTACTACTACCAAACCTTCGCCAAGGCACTCAACGCGATGGGCGTGGACGCCATCGAAGACGAAGCGGGTGTAAAACACGATTGGCGAGCCGAGTTGATTCGCGAACTCGCCAAGCGTCAGCAGCCCGACGGCTCGTGGCTGAACGAGAACGATCGTTGGCTCGAAGGCGATCCGAATCTTGTCACGGGTTATGCGTTGCTTGCGCTGTCGTATTGCAAGCCAAAGTCACCTTAACTTTTGGTATCGCGAAGTTGTCGGCGGTAAGGGGGCGGGAGCAATCCTGTTCGATCACCGCATCATCCGATCAGCACATGCGGATGCACCTTCTTTTTGATTCCAGCTTGGCGAGCCGCGGCTTTGATCGTCTTTTGAATCGAGGTCGCGGCATCCGGCGTGTCAGGCGTCTTGCCCGGAAGCAGAGCTGCAAGGCTGAGTCGCGACCCAGCCTACACAGCTTTGCAACTCGACACGACGCGAATCTCGGCAACACACCAGTGACGGTTGGGAGCTTTGTTGAGGCTCGTGCTTGACGTGCGTCTACACCTCTAGCCGAGTCGATCGTGAGTACTCACTTTCGGCGTTCGACAGAGATGACTCAGGACTCAGAACTCCTGATCCGGTGGAAAATACCGTGAACCACAAATTGCATTTTGGTATCACCTCAATTTTTCCCGCTGCCTCGTCGAGAATCCGCGGACTCCCCGAGTTCTCGGCTCCTGGATCAGGAGTTCTGAGACTGCGATGGAAGCTGGCGTGACTACCCATCATCCGTTCCCCGCCATTCCATCCAGCGCGGTTGGTCCGGGCCATAAAAACAACTTGCGCCAGGGCGGACGACGAGTGTGAGATTCCACAACTCGATCACCGTTCAAAGACGCCTGACAGTGCTTTGATTTGTCCCAAAGAGAAGTGTTGAAACGCGGTGGAGTACATCTCCCACACGCCTTGACTTCAGAATGCATCGTGTTTCGAAAATCGCAAGTCCCTGCGATCGTTTTAATCGTTAGTGGGTAGCCATCACCAGGAACGTGGCCAGCGAAGCGTGATCGAGAGAATCGCTCACCGCGGAGACACGCGGCCAGCAGCGACAAGTTGTCAGCACACGAAGCTGAGGTTGCCAGAGACGAGTCTTCCGAACGGAACAGACTGCGTAGCACACAAGCGCTGAACGCACCCACAAACTCGGCAGCCGCGCGGTTTAGTTCAACGATCGAGGGGGGCCGAGGAGAAGGCTTGGGCTTCAGAACCGACCGCGCCGAACCCTCCCGTTCACCGATTTGTTACTTGCCGTTGTGTTTGTGGCGATCGTGAAAGCGGATCAATTCGGTCGAGAGGTTCCATGTTTCTCGCCTGCTGCCAGGCATTCTGTAACTCTTGTTGATGCTGCCCATTCCATGACGAGTCCGGTTGCACGAGGCGGTAAACGACCACCAATCACAGCGAGCGTATTTACGTCAACGACTATTTGAGACGATCCATACTCGGCATGAAAATGCGGCGGATTGTGATCGTTGTAGTACATCTTGATGATGATACCGTAAAACTGACTAAGTTCAGGCATCAACGTGAGCCCTTAGATTTGGAAATAAATCTTCAACGGACTTCCCAGTCATCTGCAGGTAAAGCGAGTCTTCGCACAACTCCAATTCGTCATTCCAGCGAACCTCGCCATGTTCGCCAACCGTTACAGACTCGAACACCTCAGTATCGGTCAACGCCTAAAAAACCCCTTTGCCAATCAAAGCCGACACGTCGACATCGCCGATTGTTCCGTCATCGTATTCAAGACGGAGTTTGTATCCTGCTTGAGGCACCACGTGTAGGAGTTTGACCATCGTGGAGTTCCTGTGGGATTCGTACTGCGACTGATTCAAGGCAAGTAAAGAAACGACGGCGGTAATGGGACCGCCGCCAAGCAGCAATGTTCTCAACACCCGCGTCATCGGCGGCACCCGTTCACCGCTTGGTTAGCCGGCTTTTGGCCGCTCACCAGGCGTGGCCATGCTATTCCAACCCGGCATGCTGCTGTCTTTACAGATTCTACAGGAGCAAGATCCCTCGCATAGCTGACACACATGCTGGCCGCCACAAAAGTTGCATTCGCCGTCGCCGTTGCAGACAGCACAGACACCAGTTCCGCCACACCATTCACATTGCCCGTTTGTACATCGGCATTTCCAGAGCTAGTCGTCCAATTGCCACTGGCCTTCGACTCGAACGATCCGAAACCGAGTGAGTTTGAATGGATTCCCGTTCGGTGCAGATTCGACTTCCGCGACTATTAGATCCTTCTCTTGATCCACAATCAAATACGACTCCGGCGGCGTCGGTGATTCTGTAGTCCTCGTGACATTCGATTCGAGTCTCCGTTTCTCGTATTGCTTAAATCGCCCTGTTCCATGGGCGTCGATGAACTTTTGACGGTCGCCGTTGACTTCTGCGGCCAACCGATTTCGGTCATCGGCCAGGCTTGTAGCGAGATACTGATCTATGAGTTCACGCCACGTCATTTGTTCTGCCAGCGAACGACCAGCATCACGGGGACGGAGGAAACGATGTTGACATCAAGCCGGACAGCGCCGACGTCTCCCGTGCATGCAAAAGTTCGTTGGGGTTCGGCGAGACCGCCCCGCCAGCCGAGCGAACTTGACGCAACCTATCACATCGC